>DAIRFU010000168.1:0-11489 GCA_036794935.1 Kofleriaceae bacterium
TCGCGCGATCGATGTAGAGCTCGGGCACGCCGAAGGGGCACGCGACGACGCAGTTACCGCACGCGATGCAGCGTGGCTTGCGCGCGCTCTGCACCACGCCGTCGCTGGTCCGCTTGATCGCGTCGGCCGGGCAGACCTCGGCGCAGGTCGGCTGCTCGCAGTGCATGCAGATGACCGGGACGGTCTGGACCGACGTCGCGCGTTCGACGTACTCGACGTGGATCATCGTGTCGCCCTTGTGCGTGTCGCACTCCTGGCATGCCTGCACGCACGCCTTGCAGCCGATGCACCGGCTGGGGTCGACGAAGAACTCGAGGTGCTGCGGGACGGGCATTACTGTTGGGGCTCCCGTTCGGCGGCGTAGGCGGGTGGTGCATCGGCGCGCCGCACGCGACAGCCGCACACCTTGTACTGCGGGATCTTGCTGATCGGATCCTGGGCGGCGACCGTCACGCGGTTGATGCTCTTGTCGCCGGCCCAGTGGTACGGCACGAACACGGTGTCGGGACGGATCGTGGTGACGACGGACGCGCGCACCGTGATCGCGCCGCGCCGCGTCTCGCACGTCGCCCAGTCGCCGTCCGCGATGCCGAGCTTCTCGGCGAGCCGCGGGTGCAGCTCGAGCCGCGGTTCGGGGTACTGGTTGACGAGCGGGCCGATCCGCCGCGTCTGCGTGCCCGACAGGAACTGACTCACCACGCGACCGGTGGTCAGGAACAGCGGGTACTCCTCGGAGGCATCGTCGACCGCCGGCCGGTACTCGGCGACGTTGAAGCGGGCCTTGCCGTCGGGGAAGTAGAACGGCCCCGCGCCCCTGGCGACCGGGTTGTAGCTGCCCGGCTCGAACAGCCGCGGCGTGCCCGGATCATCGGGCGTCGGCTCGCCGGTCTTCGGATCGGTGCTGTAGCACGGCCAGAACACGCCGTACTGCGCCTCGATCTTCTCGTACGTGATGCCGGAGTAGTCCGACACGCCGCCCTTGCTCGCGACGCGCAGCTCCTCGAAGATCGCGCGCGGGCTGGCGTGCTCGAACCCGTGCGGACGGCCGAGCGCGCGGGCGAGATCCTGGATGATCCGCCAGTCCTGCCGCGCGTCCCCGGGACACTCGACCGCCGGGTTGATCTTGATGACGCGGCCCTCGACCTGGGTCACCGTGCCCTCGTCCTCCTCCTGCAGGCTGCCGGGCAGCACGATGTCGGCGTAGCGCGCGGTGTCGCTGAGGAAGAAATCGATCACGACGCACAGGTCGAGCTTGCCGAGCGCGCGGGCGATGAACTGGTTGTCCGGCAGCGAGACCATCGGGTTGATGCAGATCACGATCAGCGCCTTGATCTCGCCGGCGTCGATCTTGCGGAACACCTCGTACGCGTCGACGCCCGGGCCGGGGATGTCCTTCTCGTCGACGTCCCACACGCCCGCGATGTACTTGCGGTGCTCGGGGTTCGTGATGTCGCGCAGACCCGGCAGCTGGTCGCACTTCTGGCCGTGCTCGCGGCCACCCTGGCCGTTCGCCTGGCCGACGATCGTGCCGTAGCCGCTCTTCGGCTTGCCGATCCGGCCCGTCGCGAGCACGAGGTTGATCGCGCCGAGCGCGTTCTGCACGCCGTTCGAGTGGTGCTCGATCCCGCGCGCGTGGAACAAAAAGCTCGACGTCGCGGTGCCCCACAGCTCCGCGGCCTTGCGCAGCGACCGCTCGGGGACGCCGGTGACCTCGGCGGTGCGCGCCAGCGGCCATTCCTTGCAGTACGCGGCGACCGCGTCGAAGCCGACCGTGTGCTGGTCGATGAACTCGCGGTCGATCCAGCCCTGCTCGATGATCAGGCCGAGCACACCGGCGAACAGCGCCGCGTCGCGGCCGGGGCGCACCGGCAGATACAGATCGACCGTCCGCGCGATCGGCGTGATCCGCGGATCCTGGACGATGATCTTCGCGCCCATCTCGCGCGCCTGCCAGATGTAGTCCGTCGTGATCGGCGAGCACTCGGCGACGTTGGAGCCGGCGACCCAGATCACGTCGGTGCCGACCATGTCGGACCACGGGCTCGTCGTGCGATCGATGCCGAACGCCTTCTTGTTCGCCGCACCCGCGCTGACCATGCAGAGCCGGCCGTTGTAGTCGATGTACGGCGTCTTCAGGCACACGCGCGCGAACTTGCCGAGCAGGTACGTCTTCTCGGTCGTCAGGCTCGCGCCGCTGAGCACCGCGACCGAGCCGTTGCCGTGTTCCTTCTGGAGCCGCTCGATCTCGCTCGCGACCCGCGCGATCGCGTCGCCGTAGCCGATCGGGCTGAACCCCGAGGACGCGTCTGGATCGCGGCGGAGCGCGGTGACCAGCCGATCGGGGTGCGAGCCCTGGAGGTAGCGCTTGACGCCCTTGGGGCACAGCATGCCGCGGTTGAACGGGAAGTCCTCCCATGGCTCGAAGCCGATCACCTCGTTGTTGCGCACCTTGAGCTGGATGCCGCACTGCTGGCCGCAGAAGCAGCAGTGCGTCTTGACCAGCTTGTCGGGCTCGCCGGCGGTGCCACCGCGGGTGCGCTCGGAGAGGTGCGGGCCAAAGGCGCGCGTGATCGCGAGATCGTCGACGGGGAGCTTGGCCATGACTACGTGGGCTCCGTCCATAGCGCACCCTGCGCGAGCCCGAACAGCGCGCGCCGGCAGGCGGGACAGATCTCCTGGTAATGAGAGGCGCCGGGCGTCGCCGGCAACTCGTAGCGAAAGCCGAGCTGGCGCTCGACGGTGATGAGGTCGCGGACCATCTGCAGCGACGCGAACGGCCGTGCGCATCGCTTGCACGCGGCCTGCTCGCCGCGCGCGCCCTCGTCCTTGTAGAAGCCGACGCCGAGCTGCGCCGGGCGCTGGAAGATGTGGAAGAACTTGCCGAACGGCAGCCAGAGCAGCGTCACGATCACGACGACCGCGTGGATGATCGCGAGGAAGTCATACGCGTAGCCGCGTAGCCACGTGTAGCTGACCGTCAGCATGAGCCCGGTCACGCTGATCGCGGCGAGCAGCACGAGCGGCAAGATGTCCTCGCCGAACTGCTGGACCGCCTCGGCGCCGCGGTCGCGCATGCGGCGGCGAAACGCGAGCATCACGCCGGCGAGCACGAGGAACGACGCCCACACGAGCCCGTGAAACGCGATGAACGCGGGCACCGACGCGACGGGGAACTCGCCCGCGGCGAAGCCGAACAGGTACGCGCGGTACATCTCGAGGTCGCCGGGAACGGTCTCGAAGTGAATCCAGCCCCACACGAGCGGGAACGTGATCGCGGCGCCCAGCAGGCAGCCCCACATCAGCAGCATGTGGGTGAGCCCGCGCAGCCGCTTGCGGCGGAAGATGAAGCGATTCGCGCCGACCTCGACGACCGCGCGGCGGACGAACCGCACCAGGTTGCCCGCGAGGCGGGCCGGCGACAGGAATGCGCGCCAGCCGCGCCGCCAGTACATCCGCGTCGGTGGCCGCGCGAGCCACATGGCGTAGCGGTACGTGATGCCGAAAGTCGCGAACAGCGTGGCGAACGTGTAGCCGACGAGCGCGGCGTCGAAGTGGGCGAGGTTGCGCGAGCCCAGGACGATCAAGGCAGCGAGCACGAGCGTGAACACGGAGGCCCACACGGCAGCTCGAACGACGTCCGCATTCATCGCACGACGAATCTTGCACCCAAACGGTGCGCTGCCTCGTACTCCCGCGCAGTTTTTTCTGCCGCGTCATGTGGCAGCAGCGCACGGTTTGCGTCGGTTCAGCGCTGGATCGTCAGGCCGCCGATGAAGTCGGTCTTGCCGAGCGGCACACCCTTGTGGCGCAGGATCGCGTACGCGGTCACGACGTGAAAGTAGAAGTTGGGCAGCGCGAACTGCACGAGGTAGTCGGGCGCCGTCAGCCACTCGTCTTCCTTCATCCACGGCAGCCGGATCCGCCGATCGTCGATGTGCTCGAGGTCCTCGCGCGAGAACGTGTCGAGGTAGCCGAGCACCGACGTGATGCGAGCGCGCAGCTCGTCGATCGTGGTCTCGGTGTCGGGGTGCGACGGCCACTCCTTGCCGGCGAGCCGGCCGCAGAGGAGCTTCGCGTTGTCGCAGACGGCCTGGACCTGCCGCACGAACGCGAACTGATCGGGAGCGAGGCGCGCCGTCAGCAGGGTCTCGATCGGGAGCTGCGCGGACTGCGCGTGCGTGCTCGCCAGGGTCAACCAGCGGTCGACGGTGCGCAGCGTCTTCGCGAGCTGCGGGACCGTGAGGTCGTAGATGTGCATGCCCGGCAGGCTACATCGAATGCTAGCGTTGCCTCGATGCCAGACCTCGATTCGCTCGCCGCCAGCACCCTGAGTCGCGCCAAGCTCGAGGCGACGGAGCTGTCCCGGGAAGTCGCGGCGCTCGGACCGCGCTGGAAGCTCGTCGGTGCCGAGCTCGTGTGCGAGCTGCGCGGCGCACCGATGAGCCGGTGCGGCGAGGCGGCCGCCTATGCGGCGAAGCTCGCCGACGAGATCGATCACCACCCGCGCATCGTGCTCGAGTACGCCGGCATGACGCTCGCGATCCAGACGCACGATGCCGCCGCGATCACGGTGACCGACATGGTCTACGCGGCGCGGCTCGAGCGCTGGCTACGCGCGCACGGCTGGACCTAGAACTCGGCCTGGCGCGGCGCGCGCGGGAACGGGATCACGTCGCGGATGTTGTCGATGCCAGTCGCGTAGATGATCGCGCGCTCGAATCCGAGGCCGAAGCCAGCGTGCGGCACCGTGCCGTAGCGGCGAAGGTCGCGGTACCACCAGTAGTCCTTCGCGTCGAGGCCGAGCTCGGCGATGCGCGCGTCGAGCACCTCGAGCCGCTCCTCGCGCTGGCTACCGCCGATGATCTCGCCGATGCCGGGCGCGAGCACGTCCATCGCGGCCACCGTCTTGCCGTCGGCGTTCTGCCGCATGTAGAACGCCTTGATGTCCTTCGGATAGTTGACGACCGCGACCGGCCCCTTGATCACGGTCTCGGTCAGGTACTTCTCGTGCTCGCTCTGCATGTCGATGCCCCACGACACCGGGAACTCGAACTTCTGCTTCGCCTTCTCGAGCTCCTTGATGGCATCGGTGTAGTCGAGGCGCGCGAACTTCGACTCGATCATCGCCGAGAGCCGCGTCACGCACTCCTTGTCGACGAACTTCTCGAAGAACGCCATGTCGTCCTTGCGCTCGACGAGCAGCGTGCGAAAGATCGACTTGAGGAAGTCCTCCGCGAGCTGCGCATCGTCGGACAGGTCGGCGAACGCGATCTCCGGCTCGATCATCCAGAACTCGGCGAGATGGCGGCGCGTGTTCGAGTTCTCGGCGCGGAACGTCGGCCCGAACGTGTACACGCGGCTCATCGCCATGCAGTACGTCTCGACGTTGAGCTGGCCCGACACGGTCAGGTGCGCCTCGCGGCCGAAGAAGTCCTGGTCGAAGTCGATCGTGCCGTCCGGCGTTCGCGGCAGGTTCGCGAGGTCGAGCGTCGAGACCTTGAACATCTGGCCGGCGCCCTCGGCATCCGACGCGGTGATGATCGGCGTGTGGATCCAGAAGAAGCCGCGCTCGTGGAAGAACCGGTGCACCGCCTGGGCGAGCGTGTGACGCACGCGGGTGACCGCGCCGATCACGTTCGTGCGCGGGCGCAGGTGGGCGACCTCGCGCAGGTACTCCATCGTGTGTCGCTTCGGCTGCATCGGGTAGTGATCCGGATCGTCGACCCAGCCGACGACCTCGATCGACTCGGCGCGCAGCTCGACGCTCTGCCCCTTGCCCTGCGAGGCGACCAGCTCGCCGCCGACCCGCACCGCGCAGCCGGTCGTGATGCGGAGGACGTCGCTCTCGTAGTTCGGCAGCTCGGCCGGCGCGACGACCTGCAGCGGGTCGAAGCAGCTACCGTCGTGAACGGCGAGGAACGACAGGCCGGCCTTGGAGTCGCGCCGCGTGCGAATCCAGCCCTCGATGGTGACCTTGGTGCCGACCGGAACCTCGCCCGCGAGGACGAGTGCGATGCGCGTGCTGCTCATGACGCAGCGGTTTTACACGATCACCTGTAGGCGGGCATCTACCGCTCGGCGTCCTTGCTGCCGACGACCGTCAGGTTCATCCCGATCTGGACCGAGATCGCCTTGCCGTCGACGGTGACCACGGTCTTGCCGTTCATGTACCAGCCGAAGCTGCCGGTCGAGAACTGCTTGACCTCGGCGAGCATCTCCTGGCCGTTGATCGAGACCTTCAGCGGTTCGGCCTTCTCGAGGAACTGGCTGAGCGACACGGGGCAGGAAGTCTTGGCTGGCATGGCCTGCGCATCACACCAGAAACCCGGCCCCGGCGCCACCGGCGTCATCGCAGGTCGGGGCGGCGCAGGTCGCCGAGCCGAAACGCGAGGTGACCGAAGGCCGCGACCACCAGCGCGTGCTCGACCGCGCCGCGCCGGAGCAGCTCGGTGACCTCTCGCAGTGGCACGGTCTCGACGCTGACGATCTCGCTGCCGTCGAGGCGCTGCTCCTCGGTGCGCGCCGCGTCGAGCGCGAGGTAGCTGTGCAGCGTGTTGTTCTGGATCGCCGGGTTCGGCGCGAGGCTGCCCAGGTGATGCCACTGCCGTGCGGTGTAGCCGGTCTCCTCGACGAGCTCGCGCGCGGCGGCCGTGCGCGCGTCCTCGCCCGGATCGACCATCCCGCCGGGGATCTCGAGGCAGACCTTCGCGGTGCCGACGCGGTACTGGCGGATCAGCACGACGCGGTCGTCGGGCGTCAGCGCGATCACGTTGACCCAGTCGACGCACTCGATCACGCTGAACCGCTTCGCGAGCCCGCTCGGATGCGTGCCGTCGACGAACGCGGTGCGGAACACGCGATAGTCGTGGCCGGGGAGGCGGGCGCCGAGGCGCCAGGCGAGCTCGTCGTCGGGATCCTTCATATGCGACATCCACCCCGGTAGATCTGCGGGCCGATCGTCGGCTGGGACGAATCGCTGCGGCAGTAGCCATCGATCGTACCGTCGACCTCGGGCAGCGGCACGGCCGCGCCCTGCTCGGGGCCGCCGCAGTAGAAGGTCGTATCCGGTGCATAGCCGGTGAACGCCGGGATCAGCGTGCCGTCCTCGGAGACCGGCAGGATGGGCGTGGACTGCGACGGCACGTCGTAGCAGAACCACGCGTTGTGCGAGAACGTGAACGTGGTCGGCTGCGTGGTCGGCGCGGCCTCGACGTGGCCGACGAGGGAGCTCGCCGACCACACGAACGCGTTGTTGACCACCCGGCCCTCGCGCGTGGGCTCGAACGTGTAGCCGCTCTGCGAGGCCGTGCTCTGGAGGATCGAGACGAGCACGTTCGCGCTCGCGTACACCAGGTTGTGCGCGGCGAGGCAATCGATGCAGCCGTCGAACGTGATCGCGGAGTAGGCACTGTTGTAGATCGCGTTGTCGAACGCCCGCACGCGGCGTGCCTCCGCGTTCGGTTCGGTGGCCGACGGTGCGGGGCGGAACAGAGCGAGCGGGGTGGAGCCACCGAGCGTGATCGCGTTGCCGCCGTCATGGATCCGGTTCTGGCGGATGTCGACGTCGGTCGAGCCGCCGCGCGCGCGGATGGCGCCGATCTGGGTCAGGTAGATCTCGGTTCGCGCGATCACCGCACCATGGCAGCCGACCATGTCGATCCCGACGAAGCAGCTGCTGAGGACCGAGTCATGGACCGACAGCTCGTCGATCCCCGACGCCTTGACGCAGGTGCCGGTCACGCCGCCGACGTCGAAGAGGGCCACGTTGACGAGTGCGACCGCGTGCGCGTCGCCGGCCTGGCCGACACCGTCGTCGATGTTGATCGCGGTCGCGGACTGGTTCGTGATGCCGAGGTTCTGGATCACGACGTAGGCGGGCCGCGTCAGGTGAAGGCCCTCGGCCCCGCCGATGATCTGCGGAGAGGTGCCCCACGCGCCGCCGATCCAGATCGGCGCCTGCGCGGTGCCGCGCAGATCGGGCAGGAACTGGTTCGTCGCGTGCACGCCGGGCCCGAGCTGGATGAACGTGCCCGGTGTCGCGACCGCGGCCGCGGGCTCGATCGACCGGAACGGTCGGTCCACGCTGCCGTCGCCGCCGGGCAGGGCGCCGGCCTCGACGTGGAGCACGCGCGACGGCACGAGCCCGTCGGCGAACGTCTGCGGCGCGTCGCACGGGCGCTGCACGTAGGCGTCGGGGAGCGGCGCGTCGAACCGGGGCGCGTCGAGGTCGAACACCGGGCTGTCGATGGCCGCATCGATGTTGTTGGTCGACGTCACGTTGCTGCACGCGGCGAGCGCGAGGAGGAGCAGCCGGCGCATGGCCCGACGATATCCCACGGCGCGCCGGTCAGTCCGGAACAAACTCGACACCGATGAACGGCAACAGTGGCAGTCCGCGGAGCTCGGACTCCATGCCGAATTCGTCGACGTCGCGACCCTCGACGTTGCGGTGATTCGTCAGGTTCTGGATGTCGAAGTAGAGGTCGACGAGCCCCCAGCACCGCCGCCAGATCCGGTCGACGCGCGCATCGAGCTGGAAGAACGTCGGCAGCGTGTCGGGCAGCGGTGACGCGATCGGCGTGCCGGACACGATCTGGACCCGGCCGCCGACGCGCCAGCGCCCGAGGTTCAGCGAGCCGGCGAGGTTGAGGTTGTGGCGCTGGTCGAGATCGAACGCGCGCCAGGCGTAGCTCGAGAGCGCGCCGTCGTAGCGCTGCGCCCTCGCGAGCGTGTAGGAGACCAGCCAGAACCCGTCGCGGCTCGTGTTGCGGAGCAGCAGCTCGAGGCCGTAGTTGCGCGCGCGGCCGATGTTCTCGCGGTAGAACGCGAGCCCGAGCTGCTTCTCGAGTAGCTGCGCGAACGTCGGTCCGAGCGAGCCGAGGTTCTCGAAGTCCTTGCGCGGTTGTGTGCGGACGCCGAGCCGCTCGCCGTCGCTGTAGAAGCCGGTGAGCGACGCGCTGAGGCCGTCGTCGCGTGCCTCGATGCCGAGCGACACCGAGTCGAAGTACGAGCTGTCGAGCCGCGGGTTGCCGCCGTTCGGATCGATATCGCCCGGCGTCGGCGGCTGGTGATACCGGCCCATCGCCTCGCGCAGCGTCCACACCTCCGATAGCGGCAGCGCGAGCGCGAGGCGCGGATCGAGCACCTCCTCGTCGCTGATCCCGTAGCGCTCGAGGCGCACGCCGGGCTTGACGTCGAGCCGGCCGAGGAAGAACCGGGTCTCGCCCCACAATGCGAGATCGAGCCAGTCGATCGTGGTCTCGCCGTTGACCTGATCGAGGATGTCGCCCTTGTGGCCGAGGCCGGCCTGGAAGTGGCCGAGATGCCCGGTCTGCAGATCGAGCCCACCGCGCAGGTGGCCCCAGTCGGTGACGCGTGCGAGCTCGGTGCGCAGGCCACCCCGATCGGATGGCCGCACGAACTTCTCGAGCACGTTGTTGACGCGGCTCGTGAAGTCCAGCTTGTCGATGCCGAGCCACGGCACGATGCGCAGCGAGAGCGTGCCCCAGCGCCGGTCGTACGGTGCGGCGAGCCGGATGAAGAACGAGCTGATCGAGCTCTCGTCCTCGCGATCCGCCTTCTGCTCGATCGCGTCCAGCTGGTCCGACGCGAGGAAGATCATCGGCTGGATGCGGCCGGTGAAGTCGGGGTTGCCCCACGATCCCTTGAGCTGCGCATCGAGGTAGCTCGGCAGCGGCGTGTACGCGTCGACGAACGGATCGAGGACGACGTCGAGGTACGAGCGCCGCACGCCGATGAAGACCGCGCCGCCTCGCGCCGGGCCCTCGACCACCACGCTCGTGTCGAGCAGGCCAACCGAGCCGGCGGTTCGCCAGTGATCGCCGCGCGGCTCGCGGGTCGTCATCTCGACCATGCCGCCCTGCGCGCGCCCGTACGCCGCATCGATGCCGCCGTTGCTCACCGTGATGCCCTCGAGCAGGCTGCTCGGGTAGAACGACGAGATGCCGCCGAAGTGAAACGCGATCGGCACCTCGATACCGTCGATGTACACCGCGTTGTCGCGCGGCGAGGTGCCACGCAGCACGATGCCGCCGAACGAGTACGGCAGGCGGGCGACGCCGGGCAGCACCTGCACCGCACGCAGCGCGTCGTTCGCGGTGCCGGGCAGCGTGCGCAGATCATCGACGGACAGCCGATACGACGGCGCGGCCGGCGCAGGCGTCACCGAGAGGCGCGGCGGCGGCCGCCACACGTGCGGCCTCGGCGCGGTCCCCTCGATCTCGATCACCTCGTTGGACACGACGAGCTCGACCTGGCTCGCGCTGGCGACCGCGACGCTGCGGATCGCGTAGCCGGGTGCACTGACGAGCAGGAAACGCTCGCCGTCCCCGACCACGACCGCGAACGCGCCATTCTCGTCGGTGACCACCTTTTCGTGCTGCGCGATGACCAGCGCACCCTCGATCGGCTCGCGGGTGTGCTCGTCGATCACCGTGCCGCGCAGCACGCGGTCGGCATCCGCGCTGGCGGTGGCCGAAACGCCCAGCACGACAGCCGCCACCAGCAGTCTCATTGCCCCCGTGATCGTATTACGATCCCGGCGTGCTCGTCGCGACCAGCGAGGTCCGGATCGGTAGCGCGGGGGTGCAATCCACACTCCTGTTCGAGCGCGCCGTCCGCGGCACCGTGGTGAGGCGGAGAGCACTCGCGTTCGACACCCGGTACGCGGCGGCCGCGTACGGCACGCCCGAGCCGGTCGGCCACGTGTTCCTGCTGCTCGCCGGCCGCGTGGTCCTCGATACCGGCGAGGTCATCCACGCGCCGGTCGCGTACCTGCTCGCCGACGACGAGATCGAGCGGCCGATCCAGGGCTCGCGCACGTACCGCACCGACGGCGCGGAGGTCGATGTCGTCCAGCTTCGCATCCACGAGGATCACCTCCGGATCCCGATCGGCCTCGGTCACGGCCCGCTGGCGCTGTCACCCGCATGCTGGGACGCGGTCGCCGGGCTCGTCGATCACGCCGCGCAGGTCGATGCGCCGCGCGTCGCGGGCCTGCTCGACGCGCTCGCCGGCGCCGGCGTCGTCGCGAGCTCGCTCGGCGAGACCGTGATCAGCGACGAGCCCGAGCGCTTCCGCCGGCTGTGGGCCGCGTTCGAGCCGCTGTACTCGACCTACGGCGCGACCACGTCGCTCAAGCAGCTCGCGGGGAGCCTCGGCATGTCGATGCGCCAGGTCGGCCGCGACGCCAAGGAGCTATCCACCGCGTTCGGGTTCGGCACCGGGTATCGCGACGCGTTGCTCACGCTGCGCCTGCGCGTCGCCGTGCTGCTGCTGTCCGCGCCGGAGGCCACCGTCGCCGAGGTCGCGCGCCTCGTCGGCTACGGCAGCGCGATCGCGCTCGCCCGCGCGTTCCGCGACGCGAAGCTGCCGGCGCCGAGCGCGAGCACGGCGGCGATGGCCGTGCGAAGAGAACCATGCCCGTAGGCGCGTTCAACGATCGGCTCGAGTGGTGCTGGTTGCTAGGA
>DAIRFU010000169.1:0-11468 GCA_036794935.1 Kofleriaceae bacterium
TCTGACATGACCGCGAACCACGGCGACTACACGAGCGCCGCTAACGTCGCAAGCGCGGGCGCGCTCACGCAGCTCAAGTCGGGCGTACCGCTCCTCGATGGCAGCGTGAAGGAGGTCTCGGTCACGCCCGATGCGACCTGGAAGGTGCCGGACGCGAAGGTCCGCATCAAGGCGACCCTCGCGGACGGCACGGACGTCTACATCTACTCGGACGCGACCGACATCGCGACGGGGCTCGGGCCACCCAACGAGCTCGCCGAGATGCAGGTTAACGCGAATCCTACGAAGGCGGCGCGATTCAAGGCTACGCTGATGGCTGACCGGCGACTCGTGTACGGCGATAGCGTCGGTGTACAGAGGAGCGGAGAGAAGGTGCTCGTATCCGGCGGGAGCGCGACCGCGGCGTGGAATGCGAAGCTCGCGCGCAGCCTCGGTGCGCTCGTGGACTGGATCGCGAGGGACTCGCCGACGAAAGCGTCGCCGAAATCAGAACATGGTGCGCGCAAGTACCAGCAGGTTCAGGATCAGCTTAACGCGGGCGAGATCACGCCGGACGAGGCACAGAAGCAGATGGCCGATCTGCGTGCGTTCGATGCGGCAGCACTCCCGCGCAACGCCCAACCCGCCGACTCCGCGATGAACGACGCTGGCATTACGCGTGGTGTCAAGGAGATCGCATCGATGACGCCGACGGAAGAGATTTCCGGCGAGAAGCCGGGACGCGTGAAGGTGACGTTCACGGATGGAACGAGCGGCGTCTATGACCAGGTTGTTGTGTCGCACGGTACGAACCTCAGTGCCACCGGCGCTACGCCCGGTGCCGTCACGCTGGCGCAGGGCATCAAGATGCGGCCAGTCGTCATCGATGGCAGCGTAGTCGCGCTGGAAAGCGTGATTCCTCCGGGCGCTGTCCGTGTGGTTGGGGCCGCGATGTGGAGTCCGGCGTGGCTCAGGGGTGATTTCTTTGTGGATGCTTCGGCGCGCTCGACCTACGAAATCGCGCTCAACAACCAAGCGCTTAGTTCTCCGCGAGACTCGCCCGCAAATGCGCTGATCCGCAACGTCGGAAAACAAGTCCCAGCTGCCAATCGGCCACTGGGTGGTGGTAACAGACAGGAATAGGACCGCGCATGGAGAAGGCCATGATGCTCTTGCGACGTCTCGACGAGTCGCCGCTCAGCTCCGAGGAGATCGAGTCGATCGTCGAAACAGCAATCACGGCACTTAATGGGCCGGTGGCTGGCAGCGAGCTCACGCGCGCGATTGAGAAGTGCACGTGGATCGATCTGCTCGCCAAGGTGGCAGGTCACTCGGACCGTGCCGTCGCGCGCCTCGTCGACGCCCTGGCAGATATCGAGGGCTACGATACGGGGAGCTCTCCATACGACTCACATTGGCAGACGGTCTATGATCGCGCGCTCATCGCACTGTATCCAACCGAGGTGCGGGCGCGCGCTCTCCCATTTCTGCTAGAACTCCTCGAGAGGACAGAGAGCTCCGAGGGGCGCATGAATGCCGCTCGAGTTCTCGGGTGGATCGGCCCCACTGCCAAGGCGGCCGTTCCCCTGCTGCGGCGATTCGCCACCGATGCGCATGTCGAACTGCGGGCAGCGGTGTCCTCGGCGCTCGCGAGTATCGAAGCACGCGAATAACAAGCATGGGCGGCGTCGTGCCCGCCGATTGCTGGTACGTCACCGTTCAAGGGGTGCTCTAGGCCGGCCTCATCGGTCAGGGTTCGATCACGTGAGCGACGCCGGCGATCCGTCCCTCCACGAATTCGGCGCTCGGCCACAGATCCGCAGCGATTCGCCGCGCGACCGTCATCGACCATGCGGGATGCTGTGCGGACAAGACCCAGTCACGCCGGCCATCCGGGAGAGCATGACAGCTCACGGCGACGCCGAGCGAGGTCTCGCGCTTCTCCTCGGTAGTGCCACGACGCAGCGAGCGACACGCGCGGTCGATCTCGAGCAGATGCGGTGCCTGCGTGAGCACGCGACGCTGCGCACGGCCGGCAAGCGCTGCGAGCACGACGCTGAGGCCAGCAGCGGCCGCGACGGTGACGAGGCCGGGCTGCCAGATCGCGCACGCAACCAGCGTCGCGGTCGCGGTCCATTGCGCCTCGCTGATGCCGAGCCTGTGCGGCCGCGCGGCATCGCCACGCTGCAGCTCCAGTACGAAGCGCGCGATGCCATAGCCAACGATGTAGATGAGGGCCGGCTCCCCGGGGCGGCTCCAGCCGACGACGAGTGCGGCGAAGACGAGACCGAGGCTGATGGCACTCTCGACGAGTTGCACGGGCCAGAGGCGCCGGCCGACCCAGCGCGACCAAAAGCCGAGTCGTGCGTGCTCCATGCCGTACACCACTCCGAAGCGCGCAGGGCGTCCGTGACAGCACGCGACCGAGAAGCAGCCGATCCGGTCAAACACGAGGAACACACCAACACCGAGCGTCGCGACATCGACCAGGCGCTCGGTGTGCGCGCCTGCGGCCATGCTGGTCAGTGCGACGGCGGCCACGGCCGCGACGGCCGTCTGATAGAACACGATGCGTTCGTAGCCGACAGCACGACGGGTGACCGTGACGATCGCGAGGAACGCGATGGGCGGCGCTAGCATCGCGATGAGGCGGTCGGCGAGCGTGAGCTGCCAGATCCACATGAGGAGCGCCGCGGCGACACTTGCGACCCCGTAGCCGGTGAACCCGAGCACCGTGTACGCGCTGATGCCGCCGATCGTCGGTCGTGCGCACCGTGTCGGCAAGGGGGCCACGTGGTGCATTGTCTCGCATCGGACCGTGGAGGTGGACGAGTGCGCACGCGACGTCAAGATCCGCCTCGTCCGGCGGACGACGCGCTAATCTTGGCCGACGGATGGCCGGGCGGCAGGTTCGCTACATCGCACTCGTACACGTGTGCTTGCTCGCCGCGTGCTCGGCCGGCGCGCCGGGCCCCGGGCTCGACCTCGATCGCGTGATGGCGCACGTCGATCACCTGACCGCGATCGGGCCGCGCCCGGAGGACAGCGACGGCTCGCGCGCCGCCGCCGGCTACATCGAGGACGAGCTGCGCCGGCTCGGGCTCGACGCCCAGCGCATGCCGGTCGGCAGCGTCGAGCTGCCCTCGATCGAGGTGCTCGGCCGCACGTACCGCCGCAGCGTCCGCGTCGACACCACGGATCCCGACCTGCTCGTCCACCTCGGTCCGCCGGGACCGGCGCTGCTGCTGATGGCGCACTACGACACGGTGCGCGGGAGCCCCGGCGCGGCCGACAACGCGGCGGCGGTGGCGCTGCTGCTCGACCTCGCGCGCGTGCTCGCCGACGAGGCTCCCGCGCAGCCGATCGTGCTCGCGTTCACCGCGAACGAGGAGATCGGGCTCGTCGGCGCCGAGGCGCTCGCGGCGAGGCACGGCGACGAGATCGGGTTCGCGGTCGCGCTCGATCTGATCGGCGGTGATGGCGCGCTCGTGATCAACGGTGCGAGCACGCTGATCGGGCGCGCCGAGCTGGCGTGGCTCGCCGACGCGGGCGACCGTGCGGGCGTCGCGCTCTCGGCGCCACCCGCGCATCGCGTGGTCAGTCGCTGGTGGCCGCAGGCCGAGCGCTCCGATCACGGGCCGTTCACGCGGCGCGGGATTCGCGCGGTCCACCTGTACAACCGCGGCACCGACGGCGAGTGGATCGATCTCGCGTATCACAGCCCGCGCGATGTGCCGGCGCGACTGCACGCGGGCTCGCTCGCGGCGACCGGCCGGCTGCTGCGCGCGCTCGCCGCCGAACCGCCGCCCGCGCACGCCGGCGACGGCTACTGGCTGCCGCTCGCGGTCAACACGGTCGTGCCGCGCTGGTGGCTGATCGCCGGCGAGCTCGCGCTCGTCCTCGTCGTGCTCGTCGCGCTCGTCGCATCGCGCGATGGCCTCGTCGCGACGCTCGCGCGCCGTCACCAGGGTTCGCGGCGGGCGGCGGATGGGCCGCGCGGGGCCGGCCTCTGGCTCGGCATCCTGGGCTACGCGATCGCGGCGGCGGCGGCGGTGAGCGTCGAGCGCGCGCTCGCCGGCGGCCATCCCGCGCCGTGGCTGCACGCGCCGCTGCGTGCGCTCCTCACCGACGCACTCGTGCTCGCCGGCACGTTCGGGCTCGTCACGCGCATCGTCGCGCGGGCCTGGCCGTGGCGCGGCGGCCAGCGCTACCTCGCGCTCGCCGCGATCACGTGCACGGTGATCGGTGGTCTGCTCGTCTCGCTCGGCGCGGCCGAGCTCGCGTGGATCTGGCTCGTGCCGGCTGCGGTGATCGCGCTCGCACCGCGCCTCGGCCGCGCCGGCATCGTGGCGATCGCGTTCGCCGCGCTGCCGCTCGCGTGCGTGCTGAACCCGTGGCAGCTGCGCGAGGCCGCGTGGAACGGGTTTTTGCCGGTGTCACTCCCGCTATCTGTGTGGATGGCGATCGTAGGGATGCCGACGGTCGCTACAACCGCCTGGTGGTTGAGGTCGTCACGGCGTCCGGCGGGACCGCTGGGGACCTTGGTCCTGGGCATGGGGTGTGGACTCGCCGTCGTCCTCGGACTCCTGTTTGCGGTCACCTACGAGCCGCCGTGCACAGCCGCGAAATTCGAGCAATTTCAACTCGCCTGCGAGCGCGTCTAGCTATTGCATGACCGAGCCGAACCACCGATCATTTCGACTGGGGAGCCCATGTTTCGAATTGCCGTCATCTCTTCGCTTGTTCTCGCGGCCTGTGATGTTGGACAGCTGCCGGGGGCAACGCCGGATGGTGGGACGGGCGGCACGGATACCGGCAACGGCTGCATCGAGGTGTCCACGGCGATTCCGCCGGGGCACCACGTTCCGGCGATGCCGCAGGGCTGCATGAGCCAGGCGGCCTGCCACAACGAGGCCCTCGGTCTCGGCCCGGCCGCGCCGCCGTACACCTACGGTGGTCTTCTCTACAAGGCGGACAAGGTCACGCCGGCGGGTGGCGCGACGGTCATCGTCAAGCTCGGCGACATGGAGAAGCACATCACCGCCGCCGACAACGGCGAGTTCTTCCTCGTCCCCGGCGTGGCCGGCATGGAGCCGCCGACGGTCGATATGCGGGCGCAGACGACGGCGACCGTGTGTCCCGCCGTGTTGCCGATGGTTGGGACGCTTGGACCGGGTGATGGCGACTGCGCCAAGAGCGGCTGCCATACGCCGGGCGTCGGGCAGGGCGTCGTCTACGTCCCGTAGCTAGCGCTTCTTCTTCTGCACCGCGATCAGGCGCGCGTACGCCTCGGCCGCGGCGACGCACACGCCGCGCAGATCCTCGATCTGCTGCTCGGTCAGCTCGTGGCCGTGTCCGTACAGGATGTTGACCACGCGCTTGCCGATCATCACGACGCCGGCCGTCGCGTGCCGCGGCTCCGAGCAGCCGAGCACCTTGTAGAGATAGTTGTTCACCGTCGACGGCGTGACCGGACCGTGGACGAGCCCGGTCTCCGCCGCGGTCGGCGCCTGGACGACGGACGGCGTGTCGAGCGGGATCAGCAGGTGCTCGACGTACCCGACACCGGGCGCCGAGCCGAACGCCTTCCAGCCGAACGCCATCTGATCGCGGACCGCGAACAGCACGGCGGTATCGAAGATCAGCGCCGCGTGGCCGAGCAGCACCTCGACGATCCGGTTGCGATCGGTGAGCGTCGCGAGCTCGGTGAGCGCGACCTCGACGCCGATCGGGCCGGGGCGCGTCGTGTCCGCGGTCGCGGGTTGCGCGAACACCGGTGGCGTGGTCGTGCGGTGCGGCCGTAGCTGGGTCTGCGCCTCGGCGGGCGCGGCCTCGTCGGCATCGAGGCTCTCGAGCAGGTCCTCGGCCTCGAGCTCGAGCGCGGACTCGTCGAAGGTCGACACCGACGACATCCGGACGCTCTTCAGCGTGGGCCGCGGACCCGGCGCGGCGACCGGCGAGGCGGGCACCGGCGGCAGGCCGGGCAGCGGCGGGGCGGGCAGCCCGGCATCGGCGACGGCATCGGTGCCACGCGGCGTGTCGCCAAAGCCCGTGAACCGCGCCGGGCGGGCGACGCCGTAGTAACGCTCGATGTAGTAGTAGATGCGGACCTCGGGCGCGACGCGCGGCAGCACGCGATAGCCGGTGATCTGGGCCAGCGACTCGAGGGTCGCGAAGTCGTGCGGGTCCTCGATCGCGGCGATCAGCTGGCGATCCTGGACGACCAGCGGCACGCACTTGTGGTTGAAGGCGTGGCTTGGCTGGAGCAGCCGGACGGCGGCGCGCTTGGCACGTTCGAGCATCGCGCCCGTCGCGATCGGGATCCCGAGCTCGAGGCCGAGATAGATCGTCAGCGCCTCGAGGTCGACGAGCCCGTGCTCGTAGAGGACGGTGCCGAGCCGGGCGCCGTCCCGCGCCTGAAAGGCCAGTGCCTGGGCAAGCTGGGCTTCGGTCAGCCGACCGTCGCGCACGAGCATCTCGCCGAGCCGCATCCGCTTGCGACGGTAGCATGGCTCCTTCCATGGTCTGGAGTTTCGGGACGAGCGTGCTATGGGTGGACCCGTGAATCGCGCCGGCTTCGCCGGAATCTGGCTGTGCATCGTGCTCGCCGCGTGCGGCTCGAACCGGGATCAGCCTGCACCGGGCGCGGAGCCCGAGCCGGCGCCGGCCGCCGTCGAGCCCGCCCCGCCGGCGGTCGTGGTGCCTCCGGCGTTTCCCGAGGGCACGCGCTCGCTGCAGCTGATCCGCACCGTGCCGGTCCGGCTCGAGCCGGGCGACGACGCCAAGCGGATCGGCACGATCGCGGTCGACACGCGGGTCGGGTGGACCCGCACCGCGAAGGGCAAGGGCTGCGCGAAGCCGTGGGTCGAGATCGTGCCCCGCGGCTGGGTCTGTGGCGAGTCGTTCGAGCCGACCCGCCAGGCCCCGTTCGGCCGCGAGGTGCCGTCTCTCGACCGCGGCGAGATCGTCCCCGGCACGTACGGCAAGCTCGTCGGCAAGGAGCTGTCGACGTACGCGCTGAAGACGCCCGCCGGCACGTCGGCGCGGTCGCGCGAGCGCCCGGTGACCTCGCCCAGCCAGGTCGATGGCGGCAAGGAGCCGCGGATGACCGAGGACAAGCCGATCATCGGCTCGCTGACCGTGCGGCGCTACGGCGAGCTCACCGTCGGCGGCAAGACCTTCTGGAAGGTCAGCCCGCGCGGCAACGAGTACGTGCTCGCGAGCGCCGTCCACGTGCACTCGCCGTCGCAGTTCATGGGCACCCGGCTCGCCGACGACACCGGGTGGGCGCTGCCGATCGCGTTCGTGTGGCCCAGGGGCGGCTCGCAGCGGGCATCGACGTATAGCCAGCCGACCACGGGCCCCAAGCGCCAGGTCGCGGCGCGCACGCCGGTGCCGATCCTCGAGGTCGCCGCCGGCACCGACGGGACGCCGGCCGCGTACCGGATCGGCGAGGCCGAGTGGATCTCGCCGCTGGACGTCCGCGTGTTCGAGCCCGTCGCGCCGCCGCCGCTGCTCGGGCCCGACGAGCGCTGGATCGACGTCGACCTCGACCACCAGATCCTGGTCGCGTTCGAGGGGCAGCTCGCGGTGTACGCGACGCTGATCTCGTCGGGGATCAAGACGACGCCGACGACGACCGGCCTCTACCGGATCTGGCTCAAGCAGTCCGAGGCCGACATGAAGAACTTGAAGCGCGAGGATCCGTACTCGGTCGCGACCGTGCCCTGGACGCAGTTCTTCTACGTCGAGGACGATCTCGCGCTGCACACCGCGTACTGGCATGACGGCTTCGGCAAGCCGAAGAGCCACGGCTGCGTGAACCTCGCGCCGCGCGACGCGCGCTGGCTCTACTACTGGAGCGATCCGCAGGTGCCGGCGGGCTGGACGATGACGACCGGCGTCGTCGAGGCGCCGGGCTCGGTCGTGCGCGTGCGTTCGGCGGCCGATCCCGAGCCCGAGTGGAAGGGCTACGCGAAGAAGGTCGTCGAGGCGCGCCAGCAGCGCGCGCCGCTCTAGTCGGCGGTGCGTTGCACGACGGGCAGGTGCTTGGGCTGCCCGGCGAGCACGAGCGCCTCGGCGGCGTCCATCGCGCGCACGAGCTCGTCGCCGAAGATGTCGGCGAGTGCCTCGCGAGCGACGCGGTAGAGCGTCGGCGCGTCGGGCTCGTACGCGCACGAGTAGTCGGGGTAATCGTCGGAGACGAAGATCGCGCCCTCGCCATAGGTCAGCGGGAACAGCCGGCAGATCGTCGGCTTGACGCCGCGAAAGTCCCAGCCCTGCTCGATCGAGGCGCGGTGGATCGCGCAGCCACGGCCGTCGTGCGACAGGAACAGGCAGCCGGTGCCGTGGACCGCGGTACGCACGACGGTGCCCGACGGCGTGTCGGGATCCTGCTCGGGCGCCGACTCGTCGAACCAGGGCAGGTCGCGGACCTCGGCGGCGAGCACCGGCCGGATCGCATCGGCGCGCGCGAGGATCGCGTCGCGCTCGGTGAGGTCGACGTCGCAGCCGTACTGGCAGCAGGCGTCGAGCTTGACCGTGCCGGTCTCGCGGATCGCGCAGCGATGGGTCATGCAATCGGCGACGACGCGGCGGGTGAAGACCGTGATCTCCGCTCGGGTGAAGCGCGGATGATCGAGCGCAACTTCGGGCTCGGACATATGGGCGGCGCAATCTAGCAGTCCGCGAGCACGGCGGCGAGATCCACGCGCTCGCCATCGTGACCGGCGTCGCGATCCACGGCGAGCACCATCGCGGACAGGGTCGTCTGATCGATGATGCAGTCGGGATCGGCGGCGGCCGGGCCGGCCTCGGTGAAGTTCTCGGCGCACGCCTGGACGACCGGGAGCGCCCGCTCGTCGCGCATGCGGATCGGCGCGCCGTGCGAGCGGCACACGATCGGCCGGGCGGCGTAGACCAGGCAGAGGCCGTCGGGCGCGAGCGCGGGGCAACGGTCGGTCGCGGCCGCGGCGGCATTCGCCGTGAGGCGCGTTTTGCGCTCGACCGGCCAGGTCGCGATCTCGGCGCGGATCGCGTCGGCCTCGACGCGGGTGATCGACAGCCGCACGTGGCAGCAGTGATGGCAACCACTTCCGCAGCGCATCTGGTCGCCATGGCGCGCCTGGACGCGCGTGAAGAACGCGTCTACCTTGCCGGCGAGCTCGGGGTAGCGGGACACCGAGGCCAAGTGTAGAACACTCGAGCAGGCCGGCCATGGATCTCAACGACATCGTCGTCTTCACCAAGGTCGTAGAGACCAAGAGCTTTACCGGCGCCGCGGACGCGCTCGGGCTGCCGAAGTCCACCGTCAGCCGCAAGCTCGCCCAGCTCGAGGAGCGGCTCGGCGTGCGGTTGGTCCAGCGCACGACCCGCAAGCTCGCGCTGACCGAGATCGGCGAGGCGTATTACGAGCGCTGCTCGCGGATCGTCGCCGACATCGCGGCGGCCGAGCAGCTCGTCACCGACATGCAGTCGAGCCCGCGGGGCCGGCTCCGGGTGACCGCGTCGGTCGATTTCGCGACCCGCTTCCTCGGCGAGATCGTCGCCGATTTTCTCGCCCAGCATCCCGAGATCAACGTCGAGCTCGAGGCCACCGATCGCGTCGTCGATCTGATCGAAGACGGCTTCGATCTCGCGGTCCGGTTCGGCCAGATGCCCGAGTCGACACTGATCGCCCGCAGGCTGTGCACGCTGCAGCTGATCCTGTGCGCGTCCCCCGCGTACCTCGCGCGTCGCGGCATGCCGACCACGGCCGACGAGCTCGACGATCACGATCACGTGCTGTTCACGCCGACGTCGCGCAACCAGACCTGGACCCTCGTGGGTCCGTCGCGCGGCCACGACGCGGCCCACCCCGCCGGCGAGGGGAGCTACGACTTCGGTCGGCCGGCGCGACTGGCGAGCAACAACTATGGTGCGGTCGTCGACGTCGCCCGGGCGGGCGGCGGCATCGCGCTGATCTCGGAGTTCATGGTCACCGAGGAGATCAAGAGCGGCGAGCTCGTGCGCGTGCTGCCGGAGTGGCAGACGCGGCCGACCGATGTCCACGCGGTGTACCCGGCGCGCCAGAACGTGCCGCCGCGCCTCGCGCTGTTCCTCGATCACCTCGCGAAGGCGCTCAACCCGCCGCCGTGGGCCCGGTGAGGGTCGGCGATGACGATCACCTGGGCTGACCTCGAAGCGCTCGCGCAGGCCCACCTGACCCCGCTGCTCCTGCGCGTCGTGCTCGCGCTGATCATCTTCATCGTCGGCCGCCAGATCGCGCGCATCGTGCTGCGCGTGATCGATCGGGTGATGGAGCGCAGCCGGCTCGAGGTCTCGCTGCGCAAGTTCTTCCACGACGTCGCGTACGCCGCGATGCTCGTCGCCGTCATCGTTGCGGCCCTCGACACGCTCGGCGTCGAGACGACCGCGGTGATCGCCGTGCTCGGCGCGATGGGCCTCGCGATCGGCCTCGCGCTGCAGGGCTCGCTCTCGAACTTCGCGGCCGGGGTGATGCTGATCGCGCTGCGGCCGTACAAGGTTGGCGACCTGGTCGCGATCGACAAGTACACGGGGAGCGTCGACGCGATCAAGGTGTTCCATACCGTGCTGACCACCGCCGACTACCGCGAGGTCACGATCCCGAACGCGCTCATCATCGCCAAGCCGATCGAGAACCTGACCCGGCTCGGCCGCCGCCGCGTCGACCTCGTCGTCTGCGTCGCCCACTCGTCGGACCTGCGCCGCGTCCGCGACCTGCTCGAGCAGGTGGTCGCCGCCGATCCGCGGATCCAGGCCGCGCCGGCGACCACGATCGATATCGCCGAGATCACCGATACCAGCGTCAAGCTCCACCTGCGGCCGTGGACGAGCGTGGAGAGTTACGCGCACGTCGCCGCTGACGCGATGGAGCGGATCAAGGACACCATGACCGCCGCCGCGCTCCCGTTCACGGTGGCACTGGCAGGAACATGACCAACAAGCTGCTCGTCGGACTCGGTGCGATCAATGCCGGCCTCGCGGTCGCCGCCGGCGCGTTCGCCGCACACGCCCTGCGCGGCCGCCTCGAGCCACGCGCGCTCGAGGTGTTCGAGACCGGCGCGCGCTATCACATGTATCACGCGCTCGCGATGATCCTCGCCGCGCTGGTCGCCACGAGTGGTGCGCGGACGGCGGGCTGGCTGTTTCAGGCCGGCATCGTCGTGTTCTCGGGCAGCCTCTACGCGCTCGCGCTGACCGACATCAAGATCCTCGGCGCGATCACGCCACTCGGTGGCCTCGCGTTCCTCGCCGGCTGGGCGTGGCTCGCGATCACCGCGCTGCGCGCTTAGGCCGCAAACGGCACGAGGAGGCTACCGGAAGCGCTACCCGCTTCACGCTGCTAGCCGACGACGACATCGGAGCTGCTGCCGCGATCGTCGATGCGAATCGGCACGGCGAGGAACTTGTGGATCGTCTCGATGTTTGTCGTCGCGTGTTGCGACAGCGGCCCGCGCGTGCGGAAC
>DAIRFU010000786.1:0-3168 GCA_036794935.1 Kofleriaceae bacterium
GGCTCGCTCACGCTCGTCGTGCTGATGGGCGTGCGCACGCGCGGCGAGCTCGCCGACCGGCTCGTCGAGCGCGGCTGGCCCGCCGAGACGCCGGCCGCGATCGTGCTCGGCGCCTCGCACGCGGGCAGCACCCGCTGGGTCGGCACGCTCGCGACCCTGGCCGCCGCCGAGATCGATCTGGAGCTGGCCGGCATCATCGTCGTCGGTGCCGTCGTCGATCTCGCGACGCAGATCGCAAACGACTACGCAAGCGAACCCGCTCGGGTCCTGGAGAACGTATGACTGTCACCAATATCGATGCCCCCGCACCGGTTCCCGTCGGCCGCCTCGGCTTTGCACGCCACGAGGACGTCGACCTGTTCGCGACCAAGCTCGAGGCGTTCGAGCGCGGCGAGCTCGGTCCCGACGACTGGCGGTCGTTCCGCCTGCTCAACGGCGTCTACGGCCAGCGCCAGGACGGCGTCAACATGGTCCGCGCCAAGATCCCCGGCGGTATCGCGACGCCGGCGCAGCTCGAGGCGCTCGCCGAGGTCGCCGAGCGCTTCGGCGGCGACAAGGGCCACGTCACCACGCGACAGAACGTCCAGTTCCACTTCGTACCGAACCAGGACGCACCCGAGGCGCTGCGCATCCTCGCCGAGTCCGGCATCACCACCAAGGAGGCGTGCGGTAACTCGGTGCGCAACTGGACGTGCTGCCCGTTCGCGGGGGTCGCGCAGCACGAGCCGTTCGATCCGACGCCGTACGTCGACGCGCTCGCGCGACACCTGCTGCGCGGCCCGTACTCCTCGACGCTGCCGCGCAAGTTCAAGCCGTCGGTCGGCGGCTGCTGCGGCACCGACTGCTCGCAGGCGTTCATCAACGACCTCGGCTTCCTCGCGCGCGAGCGCGACGGGCAGCACGGCTTCATGCTCGTCGCCGGCGGTGGCCTGTCGACCCTGCGGCGCAGCGCGGTGCTCGTCGAGGAGTTCGTGCCGCTCGCCGAGATCTTCGAGGCCGCGGACGCGCTCGTGCGCGTCTTCAACCGGATCGGTAACCGCAACAACAAGGCGAAGGCCCGGCTCAAGTGGGCGATCGACAAGATCGGCGCCGACGCGTTCCTCGCGCAGTACCGCGCCGAGCGCGAGCTGATCCGCGCCGAGGGCGGCGTGCCGCTCGTGATCCCGCCGCAGCCGGCGCCACCGGCGCGCCGCGCCCCGCTCGCCCAGGTCACCTCGGTCGAGGAAGGCTACGCCCAGTGGGCCGCCGACAGCGTGCGCCCGCAGAAGCAGAGCGGGTTCTCGGCGATCGTGATCCGGCTGCGGCTCGGTGACATCTCGGCGACCCAGCTGCGCGCGCTCGCCCAGCTCTGCCAGCAGTTCGGCGAGGGCGAGGTGCGGATGACGAACGAGCAGAACATCGTGCTGCGCTGGGTGCCGAACGCGCGGCTGCCCGCGCTGCACCGCGAGCTCGCGCGGATCGGCCTCGCGGCCTCGGGCGCAAACACCATCGCCGACGTGACGAGCTGCCCGGGCGCGACGAGCTGCAAGATCGCGGTGACCTCGTCCAAGGGCCTCGGCAAGGTGCTCACCGAGCTGCTCGACGGCCGCCCCGATCTTGTGCGCACGGTGAAGGGACTCGACATCAAGATCTCGGGCTGCCCACACGGCTGCGGCCAGCACTACGTCGCCGGCATCGGCTTTCAGGGCGGTATGCGCAAGCTCGCAGGCCGTGCCGCGCCGCTCTACCTCGTGTACGTCGGCGGCGGCATGAGCCCCGATCGCGCGGACTTCGGCCGGCTCGTCGGCAAGGTCCCGGCCCGGCGCGTCGGCGCCGCGCTCGAGCGCCTGCTCGACTTCTACGTCGCGCGCGGCGGCACCAGCCACGCGTTCTGGGCCGACGTGCCGCTCGCCGAGCTGCGCACGCTGCTCGCGGACATCGCGGCGATCGACGACGCGACGGCGACCGAGGACGACTTCATCGATCACGGCGAGGCGCAGCCGTTCGAGGTCATCGCCGGCGAAGGCGAGTGCGCCGCGTGATCGTCCGCTCCTGACCGCGGTTGCGGGTTATCATCGCGGCATGCGGGCGCCGCTCGTCATGCTCGCCGTCGCCGGCTGCTACCACCCGAGCGCGCCGGCGGGCGCGCCGTGCGACGACGACACCGCGTGCCCGGCCGATCAACGCTGCGTCGCCGGCACGTGCGGCGGCACGCAGGCCGTGGCCGACGCGAGCATCGACGCCGTGCCGATCGACGCGGTGCCACTGTGCCTGACCTGGCAGCCGCGTCACTTCGATGCATGCGGCCTCCCGCCGCCGATGGGCGACCTCTACCTGACGGCCGCGCTGTCGGGCTTCTCGTGGGACACCGACAAGCCCGAGCTCAAGGGCAAGATGAACACGACCCTCGACGTCGCGGCCATGGTCATGACGCAGCAGGATGGCCCCGAGGTGCTCGTCGCGTCGGTCGAGAACTTCACGCTCGAGGCCGGCGCGACCCTCGACGTGAACGGCTCGCGCGCGCTGTTGATCGCGGTGTGGGGCACGGCGACGATCGACGGCTCGATCGGTGCCGACGCGAGCTCCCTGACGCCGGGTCCCGGCGGTGCCGGCGCGCTGGCGACCGCCACCGGTTGCGGCGGCGGCCCGACGGGGAACTTCGGGCTGGCCGGTTCGCCGGCGAGCGGTGGCGGCGGCGGCGCGTTCCAGGGAGACGGTGGCGGCGGCGGCAACAGCGGAGGCGCGAACGGTCTCGGCCTGGCGCCGCCGGCGATCATCCGCGGCGGCTGTGCGGGCGGTGGCGGTGGCGCAGGTAGCGGATCGGCGGCCATCCGTGGCGCCGGCGGCGGTGCGATCCAGATCAGCGCGCGCGTCGCGATCGAGGTCGGCGCGGACGCGCGCATCCACGCAGCCGGCGGCGGCGGCGGCCGCGGCAGCCGCGCGCTCGGCGGCGGCGGCGGCGGCGGCGCGGGTGGCTACATCGGGCTCGACGCGCCGGCGGTCACGATCGCGGGCACGATCAGCGCCAACGGCGGCAGTGGCGGCGGCGGCGCGAGCGACGTCGCGGATGGTGCCACCGGCGTGGACGGGCGCACCGACGACAAGCCAGCCATCGGCGGTGCCGGCGCGGCGACGTCGAACGTCGGTGCGTGCGGCCGTGGCGGCGACGGCTCTGCCGGCGGCACGCTG
>DAIRFU010000787.1:0-3167 GCA_036794935.1 Kofleriaceae bacterium
GCCGGCCGCGATCGCCGCGCTGGTGCTCGGGGTGGTGCTGCCGATCGTGCCGATCACGCTGCGCAACCACGCGCACGGCCCAGAGCTCGTGCTGGTATCGACGAACAGCGGCCTCAACCTCTACATCGGCAACAACCCCGCCTACCGCGCCACGTTCGCGATGCGCCCGGGCCGCCACTGGGAGGAGCTGACGACCGAGCCGAACCGGCACGGCCTGGCTCGGCCCGGCGAGGCCTCCTCGTACTTCACGCGCAAGGTCGCGGCGTTCGTCGTCGACGAGCCGGGCTCGGCGGTCGCGCTCGTCGCGCGCAAGCTGTACTTGTTCTGGCACGGCGCCGAGATCCCGCGCGACACCGACATCTACGCGGCGCGCCGCGACTCGCGTCTGCTCGCCGTGCTGGTCGGGCCGGGAGCGCTGCACGTGCCGGATGGCCTCTTGATCCCGGCGGCGCTGCTCGGGATCGCGGCGCTGTGGAGCGAACGCCGGCGGCTCGCGCTACCGCTCGGGATGCTCGCGACGCTCGCCGTGATCACGATGGCGTTCTTCGTGACCTCGCGGCATCGCGCGCCCGCGCTGCCGCTGTTCGCGCTGTTCGCGGCGGCGGGTGCGGCGCCACTGGTCGAGCGCTGGCGCGGCTGGCCGGCCAGGACGCGCGTGGCGGCGGCGTTCGGTGCGGTGCTGCTCGTCTCGGTACTGAACATCCCGACCTGGGAGACCGAGCAGTCGTACGCGGGCGAGCGCGATTTTTACCGCGGGCTCGCCGCGCGCGACGGACACCACATGCGCGAGGCGCGCGCCGCATTTCGCCGCGCGACCCAGGCGAACCCGCGTGACGCGCGTGCCTGGTTCGAGCTCGGCAACATCCTCGACGGTGAGGATGCGATCGCCGCGTGGCAGCACGCCGCCGCCGCCGATCCGTGGGACACGCGGGCGAGCCGGCGGGTCGCGCAGGCGCTCGTCGGGCGCGCCGACCTCGACGGCGCGATCGCGGTGCTCCAGGCGTCGATCGACGCGCATGCACGCGACGACGCGCACTACGCACCCGATCACCTGAACCTCGCGTTCATGCTCGCGCAGCAGCACCAGCGTGCCGGCGCGCTCGAGCACCTGCGTGCCGCGCTGCGCGCGGATGCCGGCTACACGCGCGGCACCGCGGCGCGCATGGCCGAGGCCGTGCGACGCGACCCCGCCGCCGATCCGGCGTTCGTGCAAGCGCTCGACGCGATCGAGCGAGGAGGCATGCCATGAAGGCCAGGTTGCGCCGCGCGTTCGTCGCCGCGTGGATCGCACTCGGTGTCGCCGGCGCGCTGAACCACACGATCGCCGAGCGCTGGTTCGGCGGCACCGCGAATCTCGTGCTGCCGCACCTGCAGTACGGCTACGTGATGTTCAACGAGAACCCGACGCGGGTGCCGGTGTTCAGCTACGCGCGCCGCGACGGGGTACGCCACGACCTCGCCGACCTCGATCCACGGCCGGCGCCCGGCTATGCGCGTGCGCGCAGCGCGGTCGACGCGATGCTGGTGCCGCTCTACCTGCGCGATCTGTGCAACCGTGGTCTGCACGCCGCCGGGGACGAGATCACGATCTACATCGATGGCTACGACGTTCGCACCAGCACCACCAACCCCTCGATCACCTCGACGGTGATGTGTCATGTCCCGGCTCGCTAGCTGGTTCCGCCCGTTCGAGGGCACGCGCGATGCGTACCCGATCGCGATCGTGCGCATCGCGTTCTTCGCCGGCCTGCTCGTCCACTTCGCGCCGTCGCTCGTGTGGCTCGATATCGGCTACGGGCGTGGCGCGATCCGCGTCGATTCGTGGAACCACTGGCTGTACTCGCACCTGTGGAAGCTCTCGCCGGGCGTGGTGCGTGCGATGGCGATCGCGACGCTCGTCGCCTGCACGGCCGGCCTCGTCGGGTTGCGTCCCCGCGTCGCGGCGATCGTCGCCGGCATCGGCTGCTACACGTTCGCGAGCTTCAACGCGATCCACCTGCAGACGCTCGCGCTGATCCCCGCGTGGGCGATGCTGACCTTGTGGAGCGTGTGCGGCGGCGGCAGCGCGGTGCTCTCGGTCGATGCGCGGCTCTCGGCGCAGCCTGCGCGCGAGGACAGCCTGCTCGGCAGCCTGATCCTGTTCCAGGTCCTGCTCGCGGTGTTCTTCTCCGGCGTCGAGAAGCTGCTCGCCGGCTGGCCATGGTCGAACGAGATGGGCATCGTGCTCGCGTATCCGAAGGGCTTCCTCGTGCGCGATTGGGTCGCCGCGTTGCCGGTCCTGCACGGCCCGGTGGTGTCGAACGCGCTGACCTGGCTGACGCTCGGGGTCGAGCTCGGCACGCCGATTCTCTTGCTCGTTCGCCGCACGCGCCTCGTCGCGTTCGTCGTCTACGAGCTGTTCTTCCTCGGCATCATCGCGATGCTCGAGGTGCCGCCGCTGTTCTACTGCATCTTCGCGAGCGCCGCCCTGCTCGCGCTCGATGACGACCAGCTCGCTACTCTTCGCCGGGTAGCTTCTCTTCGACGGCGGGCGCGGCCTTGAACATCTTCTGCAGCTGCGCGTCGGGCGGGCGCGCGAGCACGCACGCGTCGTCGTGCTCGCCGCGGTAGCGCGGCATCATGCACTGCTGCGCCTCGACCGACAGCGTCTGGCAGGCGGCGAGGAACTCGGGCTTCGGCGCGATCCAGTCGAACATCGACGTGCCGCCGTGTAGCCGCGCCGCTTCCTGCTCGGCCGCCAGTGCCAGGTACGCTGTCTCGCACGGCGTCGCGCCCTCGGGCGCGTGCATCATCGCCATGATCGACACGCTGGTGTCGGCCTCGTCGATGCCGGTGGCGTGCACGCTCGCCGTGTCGGACTCGGAGTGGCGAGAGGACGAACCGCTCCGAGCCCACACGATCACGGCGACGGCGCCGAGGATCACGGCGCCGGCGACTATCGCGAGCTTCGTGCGCATCTCGTTAGCTCACGGACAGATCGGGCGCGACCAGTCGTTGTTGCAGTCGTTGTTCGAGCTGCAGTTACACGCGTAGTTCACCCAGCTGCCGTCGCCGCCGGTGCCCGCGCCGTTGTACACGAACGTGTAGGGGCCACCGCGTGTCGTGTAGCTGCCGTCGCCGGAGCTGCCGTTCTTGATCTGCCACAGCTCGTAGGCCGAGTCGTCGTT
>DAIRFU010000170.1:0-11462 GCA_036794935.1 Kofleriaceae bacterium
CGATCTTGGCCTCGTCCACGAACATCGTGACGAACTGGCGGCTGCGCGCGTACGCCGTGTGGATCTTCTTGATGACGAGCGTCTTGTTGAGACCCTGCGCGACCACGGTGCGCGCGAGGTAGACCTCCGCCATCCCACCCGTGCCGATCTTCCTGATCAGCGTGTATTTGCCGAACTGCTCCACCCTCGAAGCACCGATTTTAGCCTACAGCGGCGTGATCACGAGGTTGTCGAACCAGGTATCGGTCTCCCAGTTGTTGAAGCCGAAATATTCGTGCCCCTGATTCTCGAGCGGCGCCCGATCGTCGAGGACGAGAAACGGCGTCTGCATGTCATCGACGAACCACGTCAGCTTGGTACCGACGCGCTCGATCCGCCAGTGGTAATGCCGGGTCGGCTGGACCTTGAGCGTGACGTTTTGCACGACATCCTTGCCGTGCTCGTCCAGCCTCGCGATGATCGACTTGGCGTTGAACCAGCCGCCGAGGATCAGCTCGTAGCCGGTTGCCATGTAGCGGCCGCCATCCGGATCGTACGAGCGGCCGTCGCCGAAGACCTCGACCTTGATGTCGCCGCGCTCCTCGTTCGACCAGCAGTCGAGCTCGATCCGGACGTCGCGCGGCAGCTTCTTGCGCAGCCACAGCGGGTGGTTGTGCGCGCCGTGGGCGGACAAAGCGCCGTGCTCGACCCCGTAGCCCGAGCCGGACTTGTAGTAATCGCCGCCGATCTCGTCGCGGTCGAACGTGTCCTGCCACGGGTCGGTAACCGGTGGAGGATCCTTCACCTTGCATGCAGCCAACGTGAGGAGGATGACGGCCCAGCGCATGCCGCGGAGCCTATCGCCAATCGGGTGTCAGGGGGGGGCCGTAGTCTTATCGTGTGGAAGGCACACTGTCGCTGTTCGACTGGCAACCCGCTCCGGCGGCGCCCGAACCGTGTGCTGCGCCACAGCCGACGATCATCGTGTTCGATTGCGAGACCACCGGCATCGACTTCACGCGCGACCAGGTGATCGAGCTGTGCGTGCAGCACGGCCTGGGCGATGCGGCGACCAGCCGGGTGTGGCGGATGAAGCCGGCGGTGGCGATCCATCCGGCCGCGCAGGCGGTCCACGGGATCACGATGGAGGAGCTGGCGGACTGCCCGCCGTTCTCCGCGTTCGCCGACGAGATCACGCAGGTGTTCGCCGAGGCAGACGTCATCGTGGGCTACAACCTGTCGTTCGATGTCGACATGCTGCAGGCCGAGTACACGCGCCTCGGCAAGCCGCTGCTCGATCTGCGTGGCAAGCAGATCGTCGATGCGTTCCGGCTCTGGCAGCAGTGCGAGCCGCGCAGCCTGCAGCACGCGCACCGCCGCTTCGTCGGCGACGACTTCGCGGCCGCGCACAGCGCGAGCGCGGACGTCGCGGCGACCGGCCGCGTGCTGGTCGGCATGCTGCAGCACTTCAACCTGCGCGACCAGGACTGGGGCCAGATCGCGAACGTGTGCGATCCGGGCCGCGCGAGCTGGGTCGGCCCGTCACGTCACCTGCGCTGGGAGCACGAGGTGATCGTGATCGGCTTTGGCAAGCACGCCGGTGCGCCGCTCCACGAGCTGGCCGGCGGCCCCGATCGCGGCTTCCTCAACTGGGTCATCAACAAGGACTTCCCGCCGCACGTCGGCGAGATCTGCCGGGCGGCACTCGAGAAGTCGCGTGACGAGATGATCGCGTGGGCACGCGAGCGCTTCGGTGAGCCGGCGCCGACCGAGAAGCCGCCGTTCGCGGCGGGCTCTGGCCCGGTCGTGGCGGCGCCGTCGCCGTCACCGTCGCCGTCCAAGCGAGGCAAGAAGCCGCGATCGTCGGGGACGAACGGAACGGCGACGCCCTAGGCGCGGCCGCGCTGGCGATCGAGCGAGAACGCGCCGGCACCGCGCGCGAACACGAACAGGAACACGAAGCAGTACAGCACCGCGAGCTCGCCGCGGTTGACCAGCGGCAAGAACGCGCTGTCGAACGCACCCTGCCAGTGGAACTGGATGTACGCGACCGCCATCATGCCCGACGCGAGGAACGCGGCCGGCCGCGTGAACAGGCCGAGCATGATCAGCGTGCCGCAGACCAGCTCGATGACGCCGCCGACCCACGCCTGCGAGAACAGCGCGGGAGCCGCCTTGCTCGCCGGGACGCCGAGCAGCTTCTGGCTGCCGTGCCACAGGAACATGAAGCCGGCGACAGCGCGCAGGGCGGCGTACGAGAACGTTTCGAGTCGCGCGCGATCGATCATGACGTCTCCTCTAGCACGTGATCCGGGTTGCGAAGCGTGAAGGCCTCCGGCCCGGGCGGCTAGGCCTGGAGGCCCTCCGACGCGAGCGCGGCGACCACCGCAGGCCGCACCGCCATCCGCTGGTAGTAGTCGACGAGCGCGGGCCAGCGGGTGAGGTCTTCCTTGTGCGCGTGCTGCCAGCTGCGCAGGATGTAGAACGCGTAGCCGTCGGCGGCGGTGAGCCCGCCCATGATGTACCCGTCGCGCACGAAGCTCGCCAGGTACTCGAACCGGCTCGCCAGTCGCGCCTTCAGCGCGGCCTTGAAGTCATCCCCGGCGGCCGGGTTGTAGAGCGGGCTCGTGCCCTTGTGCAGCTCGGTCGCGATGAAGTTCAGCTTCTCCTGAAACCGGTAGCGCTCCATCGTGCCCGCCGGCGGCGGCGCGAGCTTGGCCTCGGGCCGCTGATCCGCGATGTACTGGAGCATCACGGCCGCCTCGGTGAGCACGCTGCCGTCGGGCAGGCGCAACGCCGGCACGTAGCCGTTCGGGTTGATCGCGAGGTAGCTCTCGCCGGTGGCGAGCTTCTTCTGGCGGAGGTCGACGCGGACTAGATCGAAGGGGATACCCGCCTCGCGCAGCACGATGTTCGGTGCGAGCGAGCAGGCACCCGGGGCGAAGTAGAGCGCGTGAGTCATGCCCCACTGATACGCCGCGCCCGTAGAACGTCAACCCGGGAGCTGCGACAACAGTGTGTTACTCGATGCCGTACTTCTCGAGCTTGTAGTAGAGCGCGCTCGTCTTGATCCCGAGCAGCCGCGCGGTCTCGGTCTTGACCTTTGCGGCTTTCGCGTACGCCTTGAGGATGAGCTGGCGCTCGAGATCATCGAGGATCTCGGGCAGCGACATCTCGCGCGGTACGTCGAGCCGGTCCTCCTCGGCGCCGCCCTGGAGGAACTGCGGTAGCGCGGGTGGCGCGATCTCCTCACCCTCGGCGAACACCAGCGCCTGCTCGATCGCGTTCTCGAGCTCGCGCACGTTGCCCGGCCAGTGATAGGCCATGATCCGGCCGAGCGCGGCGTCGGTGACCGCACGTACGCGCGGGTTCGTCTTGGGACCGAGCTTGGCGATGAAGTGCTGGACGAGCAGCGGGATGTCCTCGCGACGCTCGCGCAGCGGCGGCAACGTGACCGGCAGCACGTGGAGCCGGAAGAACAGATCCTTGCGGAAGCGGCCGCTACTGACCTCGGCGTCGAGGTCCTTGTTCGTCGCCGACACGACGCGAACGTCGACCTTGATCGGCGCCTCGCCGCCGACGCGCTCGAACTCCTGCTCCTGCAGCACGCGCAGCAGCTTGACCTGCATCGCCGCCGGCACGTCGCCGACCTCGTCGAGGAACAGCGTGCCACCGTCGGCCAGCTCGAAGCGCCCGAGCTTCTGCTTGATCGCGCCGGTGAACGCGCCCTTCTCGTGGCCGAACAGCTCGCTCTCGAGCAGGGTCTCGGTCAGCGCGCCGCAGTTGACCTTGATGAACGGCCCCTTCGCGCGCTTGCTCAGCCGGTGAATCGCGCGCGCGACCAGCTCCTTGCCGGTGCCGCTCTCGCCCGCGATGAACACCGTGGTGTCGCTCGCCGCGACCTTCTCGACGGTGCGACGGACCTGCGCGAGCTTGTCACCGCCACCGACCAGCTCGGCGAACTTGCTGTCGGTCTCGGCGCGCAGGTAGTCGACCTGGGCGTCGGCCTTGCGCCGGCCGCGCCGCGTCGCGCATAGCTCGAGTGCGCGTGCGACCTTGAGGCGCACGACCTCGCTCTGGATCGGCTTCGTGATGAAGTCGAACGCGCCGAGCTTCATCGCCTCGACGGCGGTCTCGACCGTGCCGAAGCCGGTGATGATCATGATCGGGACATCGGGATCGAGCGCGCTGATCGCCTTCAGCACGTCGACGCCGGTCTGTCCCTCCATCTTGAGATCGGTGATCACGAAGTCGGCGCGGCGCTGCTTGAACGCGGCGACGCCGGCCGCGCCGCCCGGTGCGGTGATCGGGTCGTGGCCGAGCTTCTTGACCGTGATCGCGAGGCCCTCGCGGATCGTGTCGTTGTCGTCGATGATCAAGATCGTCGCCATGTGCGCCGGCGACCATCGTACACGATCGCGCTACGCCGGCAGCACGATGCTGAAGCTGGTCTCGCCGTCGCCGCTCGCGAGCTCGACGCGGCCACCATGGTCGGCGGCGATGTCGCGGACGAACGCGAGGCCAAGGCCGGTGCCCTTCTCGCGGGTCGTGTAGAACGGCTCGAACAGCCGACCGCTCGCCTCCGGCGAGATCTCCTGGCCGCGGTTCCACACGGTCAGCCAGTGCTCGCCGTCGCGCGTGCTCGCGGACAGCGACACGGCGCCGCGATCGCGGTGCCCCGCCGCGCTGGCCGCCTGGACCGCGTTGCGCGCCAGATTGAGCAGCGCGCGGCGCAGCTGTGCGCCGTCGGCCTGCACGGTGCTCGGCCCGCCGCTCGCGACGTCGATGGTGATCTCCGGGGTGCTCGCGAGCTGTGCGACCTCGGCGAGCAGGTCGCCGACGGGCACCGCGGCGAGCTCGGGTCGCGGCCGCCGCGCGTACTCGAGGAAGTCGTTGACGACGCGCTCGAGGTAGCCGAGCTCGCGCTGGATCTTGTCGACGTGCGAGCGCCGCTCGTCGGGCGCCGGCAGCTCGTCCTTGAGGATGTCCGCGAACAGCGTCATGCCGGCGAGCGGGTTGCGGACCTCGTGCGCGATACCGGCGAGCATCTGCTGCATCTTGGCGTCGCGTTCGGCGAGCTGGCGGCGCATCCGGTCCATGGTGTCGCCGAGCACGCCGAGCTCGTCATGGCTGGTCACCTTCACCGGCTCGCGCAGATCGCCGGCACCGATCCGCTCGGCGGCGGCGGCGAGCTTGCGCACGTTGCGGGTGATGAGCAGGGTCGCGAGCACGGCGGCGATCACGCTGACCGCGGCGAGGCCCGCGCCCCACAAGAGCAGCCGATCGCGCAGATCGACGAGGCTCGCGAAGTAGCGGGCCGGCGCCTGCGCGCCGACCGCGAGCATGACCTGCGTGTCGGCGGCCCCCCGCACCGGGGCATAGCCGGTCTTGTACCAGAGGCCGTCGTTGCCCTGGAACGTGACCGAGCCGACGGTGACGCCCTGGTCGAAGACGCGCGCGAGCTCGCTGCGATCGAGCTGGGCGCGATGATTCGGCGTGCCGATCGGCACCTCGGCCGCGCTGTCACCGCGCGTCGCGTAGCGGCGATCGATCAGGAACAGCCGGCCGCCGGTCACCGCGCCGACCGCGGCGAGGCGCGCGACGGCCTGCTCGAACAGCGGCTGGTCCTCGTCGCCCTCGGAGAGCTCGCTCAGGTATTTGGGATCGCGGATCTGGGTCGCGGCCGAGGCGGCGATCGCCTCGAGTCGGTGGCCGAGCTCGGCGTCGAGGTCACGGCGGCTGACCTCGTACGCGACGACGGCGAACAGCGCGAACAGCGCGACGACCGGCACGACGAGCGCGACGAGCAGCTTGACCAGGATCGTCGCGCGGAACCGCACCCCCGCGAGCCTACCGCGCCGGCCCGCTGCGCGTCGCCGCCGGCGCGTGGGGGGCGGGGGCCGCGTGACCGCTGCACGAGCGCAGCGCGAGGCCGGCGATCAGGAGCGTGACCAGGCCGGCGGTCGCGCCGACGAGGATCGAGCGCCGGTACGAGCCGAAGAACGTCTGGGCGATCGCGCCCTGGCTCGGCGGCGGGGCAGGCGGCCCGACGTAGAGTCGCTCGCTCGACGCGCGCGGTGGCAGCGGCTGGTCGAGGCCGACGCCGGCGAGCGTGTGCGGGCGCGACGGGGTCGCGGCAGGCGGGCGCGCCGGGGTCCCGTCGAGCGTACGCGCATTGTCGTCGTCGTCCTCGGGCACCTCGCCGACGTCGCCGGTGCCCGTCGCGGTCTCGAGCGCCGCGAGGTCATCCTGCTGGATCGTCGCTTCCTCGTCGACGAACAGCGGCGGCGCGACCACCGTCGAACCATCGGTCTCGCCACCGGCTGCGGCTCGCTCGGAGGCGGCGGCCGCGGGATCGGCGAGCGTCTGCGCGAGCATGATCGGCGCCGACATGCGTGGCGCGTAGCGCGCGATCACGTCGACCTCACCACCGGGGGCCGCGACGATGCCCGCTTCCTGCGCGTCATCGCGCACGGCTGGCGGCGGCACCTCTGGTTCGGTGAGCTCGTGCCACGGCTCGAGCCGCGGGCCGAACTGCGCGGCGAAGTAGTCGGCGAGCGCCTTGTTCGAGGTCCGCAGCTCCTGCTCGATCGCGAACCGCTCGAGCGCGGCGCGCAGATCCTCCGCGGTCTGGTAGCGCGCCCCGGGCGTCCGCGCGAGCGCGCGCAGCACGATCTCGTCGAGAGCCGGGGGCAGGTCGGCGCGGACGCTCGACGGCGGCGGGACTTGCCCCTCGACGATCGCCGCCATCGTCAGGTACTCGTTCGCCGCCCGGAACAGCCGGCGCGCGGTGAGCAGCTCGTAGAGCACGATGCCGAGCGCGAACGTGTCGGTGCGCCGATCGACCTGCTTGCCGCAGCACTGCTCGGGCGACATGTACGAGGCCTTGACCTTGAGCAGGCCGGTCGCGGTCTTCACCGAGCGCAGGGCCGCGCGCGCCATGCCGAAATCGACGAGCTTCACGCTCCCGTCGTAGCCGAGCAGGATGTTCGCGGGACAGACGTCGCGGTGCACGAGCCCGAGCGGCTCGCCGGTGGGCCCGCGCTGCTCGTGGGCGTGATGGAGGCCGGACGCGGTCGCTGTCACGATCCCGATCACGCGCTCGAGTGGCACCAGCTCGCCACGTTGGCGCACGTGTGCGAGCAGCTGCCGCACGTCGGCGCCGTGCACGTACTCCATCGCGAAGTAGTACGCGCCGTCCTGCTCGCCGATGTCGTGGACCTGGACGACGTTGTGGTGATGCAGCGCGCCCGCGATGCGCGCCTCGGCGAGGAACGCCTCGACCAGCCGCTCCTCGCTCGCCAGCTCGGGCCGGATCCGCTTGATCACGACGTGCCGCGCGAATCCCTCGAGACCACTCGCGCGCGCGAGCCACACGTCCGCGAAGTCGCCGCTCGCGAGTTGCTTGAGGATCTGATAGCGGCCGAGCTGCAACGATCACAGCGTCGCCCCCGGGCGGGGGGCGGTCAAGTCAGGGCTCGCACTCGCAGACGGCCGGGAAGCTCGTCGTGCACTTGTCGGTCTCCAGTGACCCGGCGCTCATGATCACCGCGACGCAGTCCTGATCGCCCTGGTTGTTCGGCTCGCCGGGGGCCCAGGTCAGGTACGGGGGTGGATCGCCGCGCACGGTCTCGTACGTGCCCTCGGTCATCCGGTCGTCGATCCCGATCCACGTCAACGCGTCACCGCCGAGCGCCGCGATGCCGGCCGCCTCGGTCGCGTCATCCGGAATCGCCAGGTACGCGTTCGCGCCGTCCGCGGCGCAGGCATCGCGCTGGGTCGTCCACGACGCCGTGCCGAGCGCGCGGTAGACGTGCGTGCCCATCGTCGCCGTGTAGCTCGCGGGGCAGGCTCCGGCCGGCGTGTCGGGCATCATGCCGTCGCTGTCGGTGCCGCCATCCGTCATCGTCATGTCGTCACCGACGCAGTGGTTGGAGTACGAGCCCGAGAAGTCACCGTAGCGGCGGCCGCTGGCGCACTCCGAATCGGTGAAGCTGCAGTACCCGGTCGCTTCGCACACGGCGCCGCTGGCGCTGCACTCCGTGTCGGTCGCGCACTTGAACGTGGTCTGGCGCAGGCACCCCACGGATGCCGCGGCTGCGAGCGCGCCGGCCACGAGAGCAGCGAGCTGTCGCATCAGAAGTGCCCCATCCACGAGATCATACCGCCGCTCGCGGTCGGCGAGACCGCGACCGCTTGCTCGGAGTGGTACTTCGTGAAGTGCCACACGCCGACGCCCACCGCAGCGAGCCCGACCACACCGAACACCACGCCGAGGCTGCGCCTGGTCTGCGCATCATCGACGAGCTGCTCGTGCTCGGCGTACGTCGCCGCCGCATCGGCATCGTCGAGCGTGCCGACCGCACTCGAGTACATGATGATGCCGACGGCGATCGACACCACGCCGGCGCCGACCAGCACGTCGCCGATCTTGTCGGTGTAGAACGGCTTGCTCTCGGCGACCATCGGCGGCGGCGGTGGCTGCGTCACCGCCGGTACCGGTGCCGGCTCGGGGGGCGGCGGTGGCTCCTGCGCCTTGCACGACGCGATCGCCTCGTTCGCGAGGGCGGCCGGCTCGGGCTCCGGGTTCGTCGCCAGGAACTGCTCGTACGAGGCGATCGCCTCGTCGCAATGCCCGAGCTTCACGTGGACCTGACCCATCGCATAGAGCAGGTTGGGCTGCGGATCGAGTGCGTACGCCGCCTGCAGCTCGGTGAGCGCGACCTCGTAGTTGCCGGCCCCGTGCGCCTCGGTCGCCTTGTCGACGTGTGCCTCGGCTGCTTTCTGTTCGCGAGGGCCAGCGAAGGCGACGACCGGCAGTGCGAGCATCGCGATCACGAGGACGTGCTTCATGGTGTCACTTCTTCTTCCTCCTCTTGGTGGGGAACAAGGTGTCCGGATCCCACCTGGGCTTCTTCGCCGTCGTCTTGGTCGCGGCGCGCTTCTTCGGGGGGCGCTTCGTCGCGATCCGCCGTGCCGGCGCCTTCACCGCGCGCTTCGTCGCCGTCTTGTTCGCTGGTGTGACCGCCTTGCCGGTGCGCGGGCTTGCTCGATCCGCCTCCGGGTCATGACTCGCCGCATCGGTGGCCGCATCGGTGGCCTCGTCGGCCGAGCCTTCGCCGGGGACGGCGCTCGCGTCGGCGCCGGCGCTCGCGTCGGTGTCGGCGCTCGTCGCCGCGGCGGCGGCCGCCTCGTCGGGAAGCTCGTGGGTCGGTTCGGTCGCCGGTACGTTCGGCGTCTCGTCGGGCAGCGTGGTGACCGGCTCGTGGACCGGCGCCGCCGCGGGCGCTGCGGGGGGGCGCGCCGCACTCGGCGTGGTGCTTCCGCCGCGCATGGCGAACACCGCGACCGCGATCACGATGACGAGCCCGCCCGCCGCGATCGCGATCCGGCGCGGCGACTGCAGCAGCGCGGCGAGCCGGCCGCGCGTCGTGCCCGTCGCGGGATCGCCGGGCCACGCCGTGGCGGGGACCCCCGCGTGGCTCGCGGCCGGGGCCGTACCGGCCGCGCCGGTCGCACCGAACCTCGCGGCGAGCTCGTCGCCCGCCGCAGGTGCCGGACCGCCATCGCCCGCGATCGATGCGATGCCGGGCAGCTTGATCGACCCGCGGCTGACCGGTGCCGGTGGCAAGAGCGGCGCGCTATCGCGGCCCTCCGGGACGAAGCCCGCGGCATCCGCCGTGGCGATCGCCTCGTGCGAGCTCGATGTGCCGAACGCAGGCACGTCGCTCGCGTCGATGCGCGACGAGGACAGGCTCGCGACGTCGAACTTCGAGGTCGCGCTCGCGTCGTTGCGGTCGATGCTGTGGCTCGCGCGCGCACCCGCGGCTTCGCCGTGGCCGGCGACGGAGCCGGGCAGTACCGGAGGCGCCGGCGTGATCGGCGACGCGGTGGCGCTCGTGCTCGGCGTGACGATCGGCGGTGGCTCGAGAGGCTCGGGGGTGATGTCGGTGCCGAGCCGCGGCGGCGGCAGGAACACGCGCCCGACCGTCGCCCACGCATCGCCCGCGCCGACGGCCGCATCACCCGACGCGTGCTCCGTCGCTGCGGTCGCGGCGCCGGCGCCCGCGCGTGCTGCGTGCGGCGTCGGCGGCGGTGTCGCCGAGGTCGACGGAGCACTCGCGGTCTGCTGCGCCCGTGCGCCGCTGCCCGCGTCCGGTCGCGCGCCGATCGGCGCCCCGGCGCCCGCCGATGATGTCGCGGGTGCCGCGGATGCCGGCGCTGCTGCTGCGGCGGCGGTGCCGCCCGGCTCGAGGCGCGGCAGCGGCGAGCTCGCGCCGGGCCCGAGCCGCGAGAATGCGGTTGGCGGCGTCTTCGTCGGCTGCGGTGCGTTGTTGGCCGCGTCTCGACCGACCTCCGTGTGGTGCGGGGCCGTCGCGCCTCCGGCGGGCTTCGACGGGCCGGGCACTGCAGGCGTGCTCGCGCGTCCCGCCGGGCCTCTGCTCGACGCGGATGCGGTCGACGTCTGGCTCGCAGCGCTGCCCGATGCAGGTGGGGTCGCGCGCCGGGCCGTGGCGACGCCGGCTGCAGGCGTGCGCGTGCCCTCGGTCGACCCGGGGCCTGGTGTCGAAGGGCGGCCCGTGGCCGAGGTCGGCGCGGCGTCGCTCGAGACCGGACCACTCGCGCTCGTGTTGCTCGGCTGCGATCCGGCGCGGCCGGACGTGCGGTGCGTCGCGGCGCTCCGCGCTGCCGCGTCACCCGATGCTGCGCTCGGCGCGGCGTCGCTCGAGACCGGACGACTCGCGCTCGTGTTGCTCGGCTGCGATCCGGCGCGGCCGGGCGTGCAGTGCGTCGCGGCGCTCCGCGCTGCCGCGTCATCCGATGGTGCGGTCGGCGCGGCGTCGACGGTGCGTGCAGTTGCAACCGCGTTGCGCGGGGGCTTGGTCGCCTTGCCTGTCTTGCGTTTCGCGCGACCGGTCGCCGGCTGTCGTCCAGTCATCGGCGCAGCCGCCGCCGTCGATGTGGCCGGGACTTCGGCCTTCGCGGACGTTGCGCGTGCGCTGGACGTGCTGGACGTGCTCGACGTTCCCGACGTGCTCGACGTTCCCGACGTGCTCGACGTTCCCGACGTTCCCGAGGTCCTGGACGTGCTCGGCGCGTCGGCCTTCGTCGGGGTGGCGCGTGGGCTCGACGTGGTCGGAGTGTTCGCCTTCGCGGGTGCCGCGCGTTTGCTCGACGCGCTCGACGCGCTCGACGTGCTCGATGTGCTCGATGTGCTCGATGTGCTCGATGTGCTCGGCGCGTCGGGCTTCGCGAGTGCCGCGCGTGTGCTCGACGTGCTCGACGTGCTCGACGTGCTCGACGTGCTCGGCGCGTCGGGCTTCGCGAGTGCCGCGCGTGTGCTCGAGGTGCTCGGCGTGCTCGACGTGCCGGGCTTCGCGAGTGCCGCGCGTGTGGTCGAGGCGCTCGAGGTGCTCGCCGTGCTCGGCGTGCTCGACGTGCTCGACGTGCTCGACGTGCTCGGCGCGTCGGGCTTCGCGAGT
>DAIRFU010000171.1:0-11450 GCA_036794935.1 Kofleriaceae bacterium
ATCCGGAGGACGGCGTCCGCCGCGCCGCCGCCGGCGAGCCGCACGTGATCCGGCTCCGGGTGCCGCTCGCGGGACCGATCGAGTTCACCGATCGGCTGCGCGGCGTGGTCAGCCGCGACGCCAAGGAGATCGACGATCAGGTGCTGCTCAAGTCGGACGGCATGCCGACGTATCACCTCGCGAACGTGGTCGACGATCACCTGATGGAGATCACGCACGTGATCCGCGCCGAGGAGTGGATCTCCTCGACGCAGAAGCACGTGTTGCTCTACCGCGCGTTCGGCTGGGAGCTGCCCGAGTTCATCCACATGCCGCTCTTGCGCAACACCGACAAGAGCAAGATCAGCAAGCGCAAGCACCCGGTCTCGATCAACTACTACCGGGACATCGGCATCCTGCCGCAGGCGCTGCTCAACTTCCTCGGCAACCTCGGCTGGTCGTTCGGCGGCGATCGCGAGAAGTTCACGCTCGCCGAGATGATCGAGGTGTTCTCGTGGGACCGCATCTCGCTCGGCGGCCCGGTGTTCGATCTCGACAAGCTGACGTGGCTCAACGAGCAGTACATCCACGAGCTGTCGTACGAGCAGCTCGCGGACACGCTGATCGCCTGGCGGCTCGACAAGGCCTACCTGCTGAAGGTGCTGCCGCTCGTCCGCGAGCGCGTCAAGAAGCTCGCCGACGTGATCCCGACGACCGAGTACTTCTTCTCGGCCGACCTCGACTACTCCGCGGTGCTCGCCGACATGGCCGTGCCCGAGGTGGAGCCCGGCAAGCTCGGCAAGGGGCTGCTCGATTTCGTCGAGCGCTTCGAGGCACGCGATGGCTTCGCGAAGGAGATGCTCGAGGAGGTCGCGCGTCAGTGGGCCGAGGCCCAGGGCTGGAAGACGAAGCACGCGTTCATGCTGCTGCGCCTCGCGGTGACCGGCCGCAAGGCGTCGCCGCCGCTGTTCGAGACCATGGCCGTGCTCGGCAAGGAGATCACGCGCCGCCGCCTGCGTCGCGCCGCCGAGGTCGTCGCGTCCGGAGGCAAGCTCAAGCAATGAGCGGGCGGCTGGCGATCGGTGCCGCCAGCGTGGGGCTGTTCGGTGCGGCGGCGAGCCTGCCGTCGCCCACGTGGCTGCGCTTCGCGCTGGCCGGACTCGGCGCGCTCTGCCTCGTGCTCGCGCTGATGCCCGCGCCGGTGCGGGCGTGGATTCGCGCGCATCGCCTCGAGCTGGCGTGGTTCGTCCTCGTCGTCGGCTCGGCGGGCGGGGCGGTCGGGGCCGCACAACACGCATCGTCGGACTGGCTGCGCTACGGGGCGACGGCGGCGATCGTGATCGGCCTGCTCGTGTACCTGTTGCGCCACCCGACGTACCGGCGCTGGCTCGCGGCGCTGTCGATCGATCAGTGGCGCGCGATCGATGCCGAGACCGAGCGTGCGCCGGGCGAGGCCGGCACCACGAGCTGGAAGGTGCTCGTCGTCCTCGTCGTCTGCGCGGTGTCGCTGACGCTCCAGGAGTACATCGGCGATCGCGGCTGGTTCGAGCGCTGGTTCCCGCCGCACGGCCACGACACCTACTTCGAGCTCAAGAGCTTCGCCTGGTGGTCGGGCTGGCGCGTGCTGGGCTACGTCGTGATGCCGCTGGTCGCCGTCGCGCTCCTGCGCGGCGAGCGGATCCGCGACTATCACTTCTCGCTGCGCGGGTTCGGCAAGCACCTGTGGATCTACGTGCTGATGTTCGCGCTGATCGCGCCGGCCGTGATCATGGCCTCGACGACCCCGGCGTTCCGGCACACCTATCCGTTCTACCGGCTGGCGAACCGCTCGCAGTTCGACCTGTGGACGTGGGAGGCGTTCTACGCCGCGCAGTTCGTGTCGCTCGAGGTGTTCTTCCGCGGCTTCTTGCTCGCCGGCCTGCGGCGCGCGTTCGGCGCGAACGCGATCTTCGTGATGATCGTGCCCTACTGCATGATCCACTATGGCAAGCCACTCCCGGAGACGCTCGGCGCGATCGGCGCCGGCCTGATCCTCGGCACGCTCGCGATGCGCACCAAGTCGATCTGGGGCGGCGTCCTGATCCACATCGGTGTCGCCGTCACGATGGACGTGCTCGCGCTGCGCGGCTGCCCGCCGCTGGGCAGCGGCCGCTACTGCGGGAGCTGATCCGGACCCGAAAAAAAGGGCGGGGTGCAGCGGCTCTTCACCGCTGCACCCCAAACGAGCACCACCGTTCGACCGTAGGACCGTCTATCCCCTACGATTTGCGTAGGTGGGCTCCACGTAATCCTTCGGGCTTCCCGACGAGCGGGCGTGCACTCCCGGAACAGAGGCAGATCCCTAGATAGAAATGTAGGAGACAGATTGGCCCGTGGTGTCGCATCGAACCGCCGGTGCTCGATTTCGAAGCTACGGCTCGCGATCGAATTCGTCAACGACAAAAAAGCGGATCGGATCACTTCGCGTGTGCGAAAAAAAAATCAGCACGATTCGCGAATTTGCTGCGCGACCAGAAATCGTGCGTTGACATCTCGATCGAATCCGATCCTGGCCGATTCACCAGGCCGTGAACGGACAGCTCTTCGCGCTGCTCACGAGCGAGGTCGACGACGTCTCGCTCGCCGTGCTCGGCCGCGCGGTCACGCGCGTACGCCCCGATGAGGTCGCCGCGATCCAGCGCATGTTCGTGCGCTCGCAGGGAGGCCGGTTCGTGGTGCCGTCGACGACCGCTCGGATTCGCGTCCGCTGGGAGTAATCCGCAGCTCAGCGATTCACTTCGCCCTTGGGCGTCTCGCGGCCGGCCTCGCGCCAGTTCGGGCCTTCGCCGCCCTGCTTCGCGGTCGACCGGATGCCGCGCGCCATCATCGACTCGAGCGTCTCGATGCCATCGGCGCGCTCCTCGGTCGGCCGGGCGTGCTCGCCGGTGTCCATGCGGATCGCGTCGCACGGGCACGCCTCGACGCACAGGCCGCAGACGACGCAGCGCAGCTCGTCGATCTCGAAGATGGCCGGCTTCTTCTCGATGTTCTTGTCGTCGGTCTCCGCCGGGATGATCGTGATGCAGTGCGCCGGGCACGCCGTCGGGCAGCACATGCACGCCACGCAGCGCGCGGCGCCGTCGTCGCGCAGCATCAGGCGGTGCAGGCCGCGGTAGCGCTCCGGGTAGATCACCTTCTCCTCGGGGTACTGCACCGTCTCGATCTCGTTCTTCCACTTCGCCTCGTCCGGCGCGCCGGGGCGGGCGCGGACAGTTGCCTTGCGCAGCGGGAAGAACAGGTTGCGCGCGAAGTGCTTGAGCGTGACGCCGAAGCCCTTCGCGCTCGCCGCGAGGAAGCTCGCGTCCTGCGGCTCGGGGCGAGCGACCTGGAGCGTGCGGATCTTCTTGCCCGCCGCCGAGGTCGTCTCGGCGAGCACGGTCGGGCCTTCGTGGTGGTCGGCTGGTTCTTGGTGCGCTGCGGACATGGCCATTACCTCATGAAGATGAGCTTGATCAGCGCGGTCACCATGATGTTGGCGAGCGCCAGCGGCAGCAGCAGCTTCCAGCCGAGATTCATCAGCTGATCGGCGCGGAAGCGCGGCAGGGTCCAGCGGATCATCAGCTGGAACCAGCACAGCACGACCACCTTGATGCCGAACGCGAGGAACTGCAGGCCGACGACCGCGCCGTGCGGTACCGGCAACAGCCAGCCGCCGGTCGGGCTGCCGAAGCCGGCGATGCGGAAGCCATCCGCGTCGAGGAACGGCACCTGATAGCCGCCGAAGAACACGGTCGCGATCACCGCCGAGATGAACACGATCTCGATGAACTCGGCGAGGAAGAACATGCCCCAGCGGATGCCGGAGTACTCGACGAAGTAGCCGATGATCTCGGGCTCGCCCTCGGGGATGTCGAACGGCGCGCGCTTGGTCTCGGCGATCGCCGCCGTGAAGAACAGCACGAGCGCGACCGGCTGCCACAGCCACAGCCAGTTGAGCGGGTTGGACGCCTGCATGTCCGCCGACGCGCCGTGCGCGACGATCCAGCCCGGCTCGAGCGTGCCGACGACGAGGAAGCACCCCATCATCGACAGGCCCATCGCGACCTCGTACGACATCATCTGCGACGAGCTGCGCAGGCCGCCGAGCAGCGCCCACTTGTTGTAGCTCGCCCAGCCGGCGATCGTGCCGCCGTAGTTCGCGAGCGTGAGCACCGCGAAGTAGAAGATGAGGCCCCAGTCGAACTGGAAGATCTGCATCCGGATCGCGTCCGCGAATGCAGGCGCGCTCGGGTTGGTCGCCAGCTCGTGGACATCGAGCACGTGCGTGAACGAGTGCGGATAGATCGTCGGGCCAAACGGGATGATCGCGAACGCGATCAGCACCGGCGCGAGCGCGAGCACCGGCGCGAGCGCGAACAGCCCGCGGTGCACGTTCGCCGGGATGAAGTCCTCCTTGAAGATCATCTTCAAGGCGTCGGCGACGAAGTGAAGGATGCCCTTCAGCTTGATCGGACCGATGTTGGCGCGGTTGGGACCGAGCCGGTCCTGCATCATCGCGCTCTGGCGACGCTCCGCCCACGTCAGGAGCGACGCGAGCGGCATCACGAGCAGCAGCACGAGTAGCAGCCACTTGGTGACCGGGAAGTCCAGGACCGCCCAGCCACTGGGGACCCAGTCGGGCAACATGCCGGATGCGAGCATCGTACTCATCTAGCCTCGGCTCCCCGCGAAGCGCAGCTGCAGTGGCCGTGCCTCGCGCGCCCACGTCAGGTCCTTCCAGGCGGGGACCTGCGCGGTCATGTCCTTGAACACCTCGCGCGGGTGGGTCCACGCGAGCTTGACCCCGGTCGCGTGGGCGAGCCGGACGACCGCCTCCCAGGCCGGGATCGCGGTGCCGGCCGGCGCGAACGCGACGTGCATGCGCTGGACGCGGCCCGTGGCGTTCGTGATCGTGGCCGAGGTCTCGGCCCACATCGCGGCCGGCAGCGCGACCTTCGCGTGCTGAACCGGACCGCGCTCGTGCGCGGCGATCGAGATGACCTCGAGCTCGCGCAGCTTGCCGGAGTCACCGCCGAACACGTCGCCGAGCATGACGATCGCCCGCATGTTCGCGGGCAGGTTGCGGTCGAGCTCGTAGGCGGGCGAGAGCGACAGCCCGAGCGCCTCGGCGATCGCCTTGACGCCCGCCATGTTCGGGTTGACGTCGGCGACGCGCAGCCTGCCGTCGGCGCGCGCGGGGACCGGCGGTCGCGCCGCGACGTAGACCTGGCTGATGCCCCAGCTCTTCGCGAGCGTGGCGAGCGCGAAGTTGTCCTCGTTCGAGTGCTGCGCGGACAGCACGATCCCGATCTGCGTCGGGTCCTTGAGGAACACGCCGAGGCGCTTCGCGGCGGCCGCGAGCGCGCGATCCCAGCTCGCCGGCAGACCTTCGACGGTCGCCGAGCCGAGCCGTTGCTCGCGCAGCTCGTGATACGTGAACCGGCCCTCGTCGCACATCCAGTACGAGTTGACGTCCGGGTTGTGGCGCGGCACGAGCCGCCACGCGCGGCCCTGCTTGTGGTGGATCTCGACGTTGCAGCCCGTCGCACAGCCGTTGCACACGCTCGGCGTCGCCTCGAGCTCCCACGCGCGCATCGTGAACCGGAAGTCCTTCGCGGTCAGCGCGCCGACCGGACACACGTCCACGGTGTTGAGCGAGTACGGGTTGTCGAGCTGCTCGCCCGGTGCGGTGGTCAGCACCTGGTGGTCACCGCGGTTCGCCATCTCGAGCTGGTGCTGGCCGGCGACGTCGTCGCAGGTGCGGATGCAGCGCGTGCACAGGATGCAGCGCTCCTGATCGAGCACGATGTGCGGGCCGAGGTCGACGGCCTTGTCCTTGCGCACCTTCGGCACATCGACGCGGCTGTTCGCGTTGTCGTGGTCGAAGTACAGGCGCTGGAGCGTGCACTCGCCGGCCTTGTCGCAGATCGGGCAATCGATCGGATGGTTCAGCAGCGTGAACTCGAGCTGCTGCTTGCGCGCGAGCGTCGACTGCGGGTCGGTCGTGTGGACGACCATGCCCTCGGTGGCGACCTGCTGACAGCTCGGCTGCAGCTTCGGGCTCTTCTCGATCGACACCAGGCACTGCCGGCACTGCGCGACGACCTTGAGGCCGGGGTGGTAGCAGAACGCGCTGATGTCGAGGCCGAGCGCGCGCGCGGCCTCGAGCACGTTCGTGCCCTTGGGAACGCTGACGGTCTTGCCGTCGATCGTGAGCGTGACGGTGTCGCTCGCAACTTGAGTCACTTGGCCGCTCCGCGGCACGCATTCGGCGTGCGGTGATCGCGGTCCTCGCGGACCGCGATTCGTTCATTTCGCCTCATTTGTCGCACTCCCCGCCGATCATGTTGATCATGCCGAAGATCGGAACCACGTCCGCGATCAGATGGCCGTGGATGAGCTGGGCGGCCGTCGAGAGGTGGACGAACGACGGCGACCTCACGTAGGCCTTGTAGGGACGGCCGGTACCATCCGCGACGATGAAGAAGCCGAGCTCGCCGTTACCACCTTCGACGAACGTGTAGGCCTCGCCGGGCGGCACGCGGATGCCGTCCATGATGTGCTTGAAGTGGCGGATCATCGACTCGATCGTGTTGTACGTGTCGCGCTTCGGCGGCAGGGCAACGCGGTGGTCGTCGCACATCATCGGCCCGTCGGGGATCTGCTTCAGACACTGGCGCAGGATCCGGATCGACTGCCGCATCTCCTCGAGGCGAACGAGATAGCGGTCGTAGCAGTCGCCCGTGGTGCCGAGCGGCACGTCGAACTCGACCTCGGGGTACACCGAGTACGGGTGATCGCGGCGGACGTCGTAGTCGACGCCGCATGCGCGCGCGATCGGGCCGACGCAGCCGGTCGCGATCGCATCCTGCTTCGTCATCGCGCCGACGCCGGCCATGCGATCGCGGAAGATCTTGTTGTTCGTGAGCAGGATCTCGACCTCGACCATCACGTCCTCGATCTTGTCGAGCACGTTGGTGAGCTGGTCGGGGAGGGTCTCGGGCAGGTCCTTCGCGACGCCGCCGACGCGTACGTAGGTGTGCGTGAGCCGCGCGCCCGAGATCACCTCGAGCAGCTCGTAGAGCCACTCGCGGCACTTGAGGAAGTAGAGGAACGGGGTGAACGCGCCGAGCTCCATCGCGGAGGCGCCGACGCACGTCAGGTGATCGGTGAGCCGCGACATCTCGCTGACGATCACGCGGATGTACTCGACCCGCTTCGGGATGCGCTCGGTGAGCCCCATCACCTTCTCGACCGCCATCGCCCAGCCGCAGTTGTTGATCATCGGCGAGACGTAGTTGAGGCGGTCCGTGTACGGGAACACCTGGGTGTACGTCGCGTGCTCGCTCTCCTTCTCGAAGCAGCGATGCAGGTAGCCGGGCTGGACGTCACCCTTGACGATGCGCTCGCCGTCCACGGTGAGCACGATGCGCACGGTGCCGTGCATCGCCGGGTGCGACGGCCCCATGTTGACGGTCATCAGGTCCGGCGGCAGCTCGGTCTCGACATCCGACAGGTCGCTCGCGTTCTTCTGCCCGAGCACGAGCTGCCTGAGCGTCGTCTGGTTCGGGTCCGCCACTAGCGCACCTCTTTCTTGAGCGGATTGAGCGGCAGGTCGTCGCGGCGGACGAGCGGCTGGCGCTTCTCCTTCGGGTAGTCCTTGCGCAGCGGATAGCCGACGAACTCCTCGTAGAGGTAGATGCGGCGCAGGTCCGGGTGGCCGTCGAACCGGATCCCGTACATGTCGAACGTCTCGCGCTCCTGCCAGTTGAACGCCGGCCACAGCTCGGCGAGCGACGGCACGCGCGGGTCTTGCTCGGTGACCGCGATCTTGAGGCGCAGCCGCGTGTGATGCGACGAGCGCAGCTGATACGCGACCTCGAAGCGCGGCTTCTGTTCGTTCCAGTGCTCGCTCGGCGCGACGCCGACCGGGTGCCAGTCGAGGCGGTCGATGCAGGTGACGAACACCGGGAACGCAAAGCTCATCGCGTCGTCATCGCGCAGCCAGCGCGCGACCTCGACCAGGTGGTCGCGCTTGATCCACGCGATCTCGTCGCTGTACATCGATTCGGTGCGCTCGACGGCGTGGGGAAACTTCGCCGCGAGTGCGTCGAGGACGTTCTTCGCCATGGCTTACTCCTCGCGCTGCTGCGCGATCAGCTCGTCGCGCTTGGTGCGCAGCTGGCTGTGACCGCGACCGTTCTGGATGCGGTCCATGAGCAGGATGATCGCGTCGAGCACCTGCTCGGGACGCGGCGGGCATCCCGGGATGTAGACGTCGACGGGGATCACCTGATCGCAGCCGGGCATCGCGTGATAGTTCTGGTAGAAGCCGCCCGTCGACGCGCACACGCCGAACGCGATCACCCACTTGGGCTCGGCCATCTGGTCGAACACGCGCTTGAGCGGCGGTCCCTGCTTCTCGGTGATCGTGCCGACGACCATCAGCAGATCGCTCTGGCGCGGCGAGAAGCGCGGGAACTCGGCACCGAACCGGGCGATGTCGTACTTCGGCGCGGCGACGGACATGAACTCCATGCCGCAGCACGCGGTGACGAACGGGTACGTGAACAGCGAGAACTTACGACCCCAGTTGGAGCCGCGTTCGAGGCGCGACTGCTTCGCCCACTTGGCGGCGTCTTCGAGTCGCGTGGTGGTGAGCTCTACTCCCATCCGATCGCCTTCTTTCTCCACACGTAGGCGAGGGCGATGACCAGGATCGCGACGAACAACAGCATCTCGACGAAGCCGAACACGCTGACCATGCCGGTCACCGGGTCATGCGAGAGCTGGTTGTAGAGGATCGCCCACGGATACATGAATGCTGCTTCGATGTCGAAGACGAGGAACAGGATGGCGACCTGGTAGAACTTGACCGAGTAGCGGCCGCGCGGAGTGCCGATCGGCTCGGAGCCGCACTCGAACGGCTTGAGCTTGTCGGGATTGACGGCCCTGGGCCCGATCAACACGGCGAGAGCCGTGAACAGGCCGCAGAACCCGAGGGCAAGCACGATCGCCAGTCCTGCTGGCATGTACGCCTGGAGCTGCAAAGCGAGCGCAGTATATGGCGCGGCACGTGGCGGTCAACGCGGCGGAGGGAGCTTTTTTGTAGCCCGAACGCTGGCTTAGATCGCTCCGGCCGGCGCGCGCGGGCGCCACTTCGGCGCCCGGCTGCAGACCCTGCAGGTGGAGCCTGCGGGCTTCGCAGAGCCGCCCGGTGCCGGGCGCGTGGCGTCGGGCACTTGGCGCTGGCGCGAGGGGTGCACTAGCGGGCTGGCGAGCACTGGTTCGGTGCTCTCGCAAGGAGACCCGTATGAAGATCAAGGCACTCGTCACCGCACTCGTCCTCGGTTCGTCGTCGCTGGCGCTCGCCGCGCCCGCGTCTCGTCCGCGCGTCCCGCCCACCGTCCGCGATCACCGCGTGCAGCCCGTGCCGGTCGCGGCGCCGTTGCCGCAGGCTCGCTTCGGCGGCTGGTACAAGCCGGTCGCGCGCCAGGTCCTGCTCGCCGACAACGCGCGCGTGCAAGGCAGCTCGCTGATCTCGGTGGCGCAGGGGACGCGCGCGTTCACCCGCCTGCAGCTCACCGCGAACAAGGGCCGCACCAACATCAACCAGGTCGTGATCCTGTTCGCGAACGGCCACCGTCAGGTCGTCGATCTCGCGGGCAAGCAGAACGGCATCATCAACGCGAAGAAGTCACTCTCGATCGATCTGCAGGGCAATGGACGCTTCATCAGGAGCATCACGTTGACCGGCAAGAGTGGCAAGCGCGCGTCGATCGACGTCCGCGCCATCTAGGCCGCGATACACTGGCGGCCATGCAGCGATACCTCCTGCTGGCCGTCCTCGCCGGCTGCGTGCCGACGACGTATGCGTTCACGCCCTCGTCGAACCGGCCGATCAGCCCCAAGCCCGCCAACTGCGTCTTCGAGGTGACGACCTCGGAGCCGCAGGCGCCCTACGACGAGGTCGGCGTGCTCGAGCTCTACAACGGCGACGCGCCGAAGACGCTGGACGCGTTTCGCAAGGCGATCGCCAGCCAGGTCTGCGATGCCGGCGGAGACGTCGTGATCCCGACGGCGGGCGACACGGGCGGCTACGCCAAGGGCACGATCCTGCGTTACCGCCAGCCGCTGAACGCACCGGTCGGCGGCCCGCACGCGGGCACCGCGCAGTAAGCCGCTTACAGGTTCGCCTGCGCGTTGCGCAGCGCCTCTTCGAGCGCCGCGACCATGTAGTCGTTCATGTCGACGAGGTAGATCGTCTCGGGACACGGCCGGCGGTGGGCGCGGATCTCCTCGACGATCGCGCGTGCGGCCTCGTCGATCGGCACGTTACCGAGGTCGGTGCCGATGCCCGGGATCGCGATGGTCTTGAAGTTGTTGCGGTCGGAGGCGATCAGGGCGGCGCGGGCGGCGCGGCGCACGTTCTCGGCACCGATCATCATGCCCGGCTCTTCCATCGTCGGGACGTGGATGACGTTCTTGGCCGGCAGCTGGCCGGCGGTGGTCACGAGCGCGGCACCCACCGCGATCGGCGCGGCGGCCATCGCGGCCTGCTGGATCACGTCACCGCCCTGGCGGCGTAACGAGCCGCCGATCCCGCCGCCCATGATGCCGAGCGAGTTCGCCGGATTGACGATCGCGTCCACCGGCAACGACCACAGCTCTGCCTTCGCTACGTGAACCTGCATGGAGGCCGCACCGTTAGCATGCGCATCGGCGCGGATTCAATATCGTTCGCCGGGGCGAACCGCTCAGGCGCAGGCCTTCTCGAGCTCCTGCTCGACCTTCTCCTCGGCCCACTTCTTGGCAACCGCCAGCTCCTTCACGATCAGCTGCTTGGCGTTATCGAGCATCTTGCGCTCGCCGAACGACAGGACCTTGCTGCTCTTGAGCCGGTACAGGTCGCGGTAGACCTCGGCGACGTCGAACAGCGAGCCCGTCTTGATCTTCTCCATGAACCCGCGGTAGCGGCGGTTCCAGGTCTGCTTGTCGATGTGGACATCCTTCTCGCGCAGGATGTCGAACACTTCCTCGATCTCCGACGACGTCGCGACCGGCCGCAGGCCCACCTGATCCGCCTTCTCCTTGGGCACCAGAATCTGCATGCCGGTGGCGATCACCTTCAGCACGTAGAAGGAGCAAACCGTCGTGTTGATCTCCTTCTTCTCGATTCCGATTACCTCGGCCACCCCGTGAGCGGGGTAGACGGCCTTCTCGCCAATCTTGAAGTCGGTCATGGAGTACTCCACGTAAGCAATGCTGGTGCCTCTGGTTGTCCCGAGCACGAACGCGGGGTTGAAACACCCGGCTGTGCCAGAGTGTCACACGCACGGGAAGAGGGGGGTCCCTTACGGGACGCGGAGGATATCAATCATTCGGTGAATCTCCAGCCAAATCGACACCTAACGAATCGCGTAGCCGGCGGGCATTCGAGATCTTGCGTACTT
>DAIRFU010000172.1:0-11436 GCA_036794935.1 Kofleriaceae bacterium
GCCAAGCGCGAGCTTCCACTCGCCCGCCTGGGTCGCGAGATCGGCGAGCCGGACCAGCGTCGCATCGTCGTCGGGCTGGTAGGTCAGCGCGCGCTGGAAGGCCCGGAGTGCCATCGGCACGTCGATGAGGCGATCCGCGTAGATCAGGCCGAGCCGGAAGCACAGCGTCTTGAGGACGCTGGCATCACGCTCGAGCCGTGCGCGTGCGATCAGCGCGTCGGCGGCCTCCCGCCAGGCGCCTTGCTCCCACGCGATGTCGGCGATGGCGGCGTGCGCCTGCAGGTCGTTCGCGTCCGTCGCGAGGATCTCGCGATAGTGCTTCTTCGCGCCGTCGCGGTCGTTGAGGAAGTTTCGCATCAGGCCGGCGAGCGCGCGGTGGATCTCGACCTTGTGCTGTCCGGGCGGCTCGTGCTCGAGGCGGTGCTCGAGCAGGATCGCGAGCTCGTCGTGGTTCGCGTCCTCGTCCAGCAGGATGCGCAGCCGCAGGAACGCGTCGCGATGGCCGGGGTCGGCATCGAGTGCGCGGCGGAACGCATCCATCGCCTTGTCCCCGACGAGCGCCTTGTCCATCAGCACGACGCCCGCGAAGTGATAGAGCGCCGCGCGCGCCTCGGCGCCGTCGGCCACGCTCGCCTCGCGAGTCGCCGCCTCCGCGACATCGATCCAGAGCTGCCCCTTGAGCGCCGCCTGCCGCCAGCCCTCGAGCGCCGGCACGTGGCCGGGCGCGATCTCGTCGGCCTTGCCGAACTTCTGCACGGCCGCATCGATCTGGCCGAGCTCGGTGAGCGTCTCGCCGGCGCGCGTGTAGAACGCCGCCTGCGAGCGCGGATCGCCCTCGAAGTAGCCTGCGATCTGCTCCTCGAGTCGCGCCAGCTCCTCGGACGCGCCGGAGCGGCGCAGGATCGACTCGAGGTGGTGCAGCGCGAGCCGGCGCTTCGGATCGGCCGCCGCGACGCCGCGGTAGATCTCGCCGAGCTGGACGTCGGGACGCTGATCGCGCTCGGCGAGGCTCGCGGTGTGGATCAGCTTCGCCTCGCGATCGAGCGCGAGCTCGGTCGGAATCTGGTCGGCCTCGGCGCGCCGCAGGCGCAGCAGCTCGCCGATCTGGTCGCTCATCGTGTACACGCGCTCGAGCCGATGCATCAGATCGACGCGGGTCGGCTCGGCGGACAGCGCACTCTCGAGCGCGACCTGCGCGGAGCCCTCGTCGCTGCGCAGCTCGCGATCGATGCGCGCGAGCAGCACGTACGCCTCGGCCTTCGCCGGCCCGTCGCCCGCTGCCTCGGCGGCGCGCAGCGGCGCGAGCGCGAGCGCGGCGAGCGGCTCCGGCTCGCGCAAGGCGGTCGCGACGCGGACGAGCGGGACGATCGCGAGCGGATCGCCGGGCCGCATGTCGAGCGCGTTCTGGTACAGCGCGATCGCGGTCGGCCCGTCGCCGCGGGCAGCTGCCTCGTCCGCGTCGCGGATCACGCGCGTGACCTCGTCGGCGCTCGCCGGCCCGCTGCCCTCCTTCGGCATGCGTACCGGGCCCGACGCGTCGCCGGCGCGCCGCCGTGCGGCGTCCAGCAAGTCCGCGACCGCCGCGATCCCGGGCAGCGCCGTCACGACACTGCGCAGCAGCGTGGTCGCCCGCATCGCCTCGCCGGCATCGAGGAACAGCTGCGCGGCACGGACCCGCAACGCCGCGGCCTCGGGGACGTCCCCGAGGATGCTCGCCCGCTCGTCGAGCGTGGCGGCGATCTCCGCCGTGTCCTCGCGGCGCGCCGCCGCCAGCATCAGCGCGACGGCGCGGCGCGGATCGTCGATTGCCGGTGAGGCCTCGCCGAGGATCGCGTCGACCCGCGCCGGATCATCGTGGACCAGGCGCGCCCGGCGGAGTGCGAGGCTGCCGGCCGCCCACGGCGAGCGCTCCGCGCTCTGGGCGCGCGCGAGCACGTCGCCAGCGACGTCGCGGTCGCCGAGCCTCGTCGCGAGCACGATCGCCGCCGCGTGTGCCATGGGGGACGCGCCCTGCGCCCGCTCGAGGACCTTCTCCCATGCCTCGAGTGCCGCGGCGGTACAGCGTTGCACCTCGTCCGGATCGGGAGACTCGGCGGCCGACGCCGCCCCGACGGCCTCCTCCCAGGCGAGCGCACTGCGCAGCTGCGCGACGTCTCGATCGAGCTGATCACCGGGTTCGTCCGCGAGCTTCGCGAGCAGCTTCGCGCGATCGAGCCAGCGCCCCGCCGCCGCGAATGCCTCGGCGAGCGCCTCGGAGACCGCGATCGAGCTCGGCCGGTCGGCGTGACCGAGCTCGAGCACGCGCGTCGCCTCCTCGAGCTGGTTCTGCGCGACCATGCCGAACGCCGCACGCAGGCGCGCTCGCTCGCGATCCGGATCGCCGGCCGCCGCGACGTCAACCGCGAGGGCGAGCTCGGTCTGTTCCGCGGCGACGTGCGCGGTCCGCAGCTGCGCCGACGCGTAGTCGTCGCCGGGATCGAGCTGCAGCGCGAGCGACCAGAGCTCGGCACCGCGCCCCGGATCGATCTCCGCAGCGCGCCCGGCGGCGTACGCACGCTCCGCGAGTGGTGCGTCGCTGTTCGCCCACATTGTCATCGCGGTGGCGGCCTGCACGACATCCCCCGCGGCAAGTGCGGTCTCGGCCGCGACGCGCGCGACCAGCGGATCACCGGCCATCACCGCCATCGCGATCCGGGCGGCGGTGGTCGCCGTACCGCCGCCGGTCCACTGCTGGGCGCGCATCGCGAGCGCGGCGGCAGTCGCCGGATCGGAGCCGGAGAGACTCGACGCGAGATCGACCATCGCGTGGCCCGCGGCGTCGCCGTCGCGCCGGGCGACGGCCTCGCGGATCGCACCGAACCGCGCACCGAGCGAGCCCGGGTCCGACTCGGTCGCGGCGGAGAGCCAGCGCACCGCCGCGGCGGTGTCGTCGTGCTGCGCGGCGAGCAGCGCGCGCGCCTGCTGGACCGCGGCACGCAGCTGGCTATCGGTCACCGCGTGCGCGAGCTTCTCGAGCGCCTTGCCGAACTCGTCGGCGCGGCCGTCGAGGAATGCGAGCTCGAGATGGGCGAGCAGCGCGCGCACGTCCGATGGCGCACTGTCGAGCAGCTCGCCGACGGCCACGCGCGCGAGGTCGTACTCGCCACTCGCCATCAACAGATCGACGCGGTAGTGGGCGAGCGGGCGGCGCTCGAGCGCGCCGGCGACGGCGATCTCGGCGTCGAGATGACGCGTCGCCTCGATCAGATCGCCCTGCGTGCGCGCGAGCCTGCGCAGCCCGCGCAGCGCGGCGGTCGCGCGCGGATCGGCGAGCAGCGCGGCGTCGTAGTGCGCGCGCGCGCGATCCGGATCGCCGAGCCGCTCGCAGAGCCGGCCGGCCTCGATACGCAGCGCGGCCGCCTCGGCCTCCTCGTCGACGGTCGGGATCTCGCGCTCGTAGATCAGCAGCATCGCTGCCGCGTCCTCGTCGAGCACGGCGCTCGCGAGCGGCGGCTGCTGCTCGGGCCACCGGCTCTCGGCGCCGATCGCCTCGACATCGATGATCGGCTCGATCTCCGGCGGCACGTCGCCGGGCGCCGCGGGCGCGCGGAGGTCACGCGCGAGCGACGGCGCCGTCATCACCGGCACCGAGGTCGGCCGCTTGACGCGCGGATAGAGGTCCATCAACGCCGGCGGGCGGTCACCGGTCGGCGCGGGCGGCAAGCCGACGTCGATCTCTTCCTGCGGCACGGGCGTCTCGACGCCGGCCGGCTCTTCGATCGACGTCTCGACCGAGATGTCGACGGACGTCTCGACCGACACCTCGCTCGACTGCTCGCCGAGCGGGACGTCGAGCTCGCCGAGGCCCGGTTCGAGCTGGACGTACGCGTCGTCGAACGTCGACTCGGCGTCCACCGCGGCGGCGACATCGGAGAAGTCCGCCTCGCCCGCCGGCTCCGACGGTACGCCCTCGGTCACCTCGATCACCGGATCGGATTCGCGCCGCGGCGCCGGTATCACCGGGACGGCGCGAGGCGTCTCCGCGCGGCGCACGACGTGCGCGACGGTGCGCCGCGGCGCCGGGGCTACCGGGGTCTCCTCCACCTGCGCGCCGATCTCGATCTCGTACTCGTCATCATCGTCGTCGAGCGCGGGCTGGTCGTACGCGGCCGGCGTGAACGACATCGGCGGCGGCGCGGTCGGCGCCTTCGACCGTGCGTCGGCCCGGCGCGACTCCGCGGCCTTCGCCTCGATCTCGCCGGCATCGCCGATCCGCGTCGCCTCGCCGAAATCCTGCGACGGGTCGTAGGCACCGAGGCCGCGGGGCGGCGTCGCGCGCGGCACCATGGGCACGCTGAGCGGCGTCTGCCGCCGGATGATCGCGGGGCCGGTCCGTCGCGGCAGCGCCGGGCTCGACGGCCGCGACAGCGCCGGGCTCGACGGTCGCGGCGGCGGTGCGATCGCGTCGTCCGGCAGCGAGCGATCGTCGGCGCCCGCCTTGACGTTCGGCCGCGAGGCGGACGTGTAGATGTCGTCGTCGCCGTCCCACACGCCCGCGGGGATCGCGTGGTCGGCATCAGGATCGGGCGTCGCGAGCTCGTTCGCGCTGGCGTGATCATCGTCGGACCACTGCGGCAGCTCCCCGCTGCCGCCGAGCATCCGGCCGAGCGCGGCGGGCTTGCCCTCGGCACCGACCGTCGAGAAGTCGGTCTCGTCGGGACCCGCCTGCCAGTCGGCGAGCGTGCTGTGCGCCGCACGCGGGCCTCGCTGCTCGACCGCGCCGTCGAGTGTCATCTGCGCATCCAGCTCGACGTCGGGCATCTCGAAATCGGGTGCGAGCTCGTCGGCCCGATCGCTCGGTCCGGGCGCGGGCGGCTCCGGCTGCGGGGTGCGCGCTTGCTGCGTGGGAGCCGGCCACTCCATCGGCGGCGCGTCGACAGACGCCGATTCCGGGCCGCCGTGCAGGTTGTCGAACATCTCGTCCCAGGCGTCGAGCTCGGAGCCGATCTCGGTGTCGCCGAGGAACGGCTTCGACGGCCCGCCCTTCTTGTCGCCGCTGCTCATCGCGTTCCCTTCAGGGCCACGCCGAGTACCGCACGCAGCTGGAGGTGCGCCTCCGATACGGACCACGCCGTGAGATCGAGCGCGGCCTGGCTGTCCATCAGCGCGCGACCACCCTTGCCGATGTCGAGCACGGCGAGCGCGACCGCGAGATCGCCACACCAGGACAGGCCCGCGCGCCAGGCGACCGCGAACGCGGCGCGGCGTAGCTCGTCGACCGCCGCCAGCTGATCGGACCTGCTCCGCGCGAGCTCGGCCACGGTCGCCTTGGCCCGGCGCCCGAGCTCCTTCTTGAGCAACTTCGCGCGCTCCGCGATGCTGGTCTCGTCACCATCGACCAGGTCGCCGAGCGCGGCCGGCAGCTGCGCGTCGACGGCACGCAACGCGGCGGCGATGGTCCACGCGAGCTCGCCCTCGCGGAGGTGCGGCAGCGCCGAGACCCCTTCGGCGACGGTGGCGACGACGCGGCCGAGCGAGAACCGCGCCTGCGGCGTCGCGGCGGCCGCGACATCGGCTCCCAGGCACAGGATCGGGGTGTTCGCGGCGACGGCGCGTGCGACCCCGGGCCGCGACGCGCTGATGTAGATGTCGACGTCATCGACCCCGAACGCGACGAGCGCGGTCGCCAGCGGCTCGTAGCGATCGCCGAGCTTCTTGATCGCGAGGCGGTCGCCGCGCGAGAAACCGAGCTTGCCGACATCGACGCCGGTCGCGACCTGCACCGCCGGCGCGATCGCGCGCCACAGCTCGTGCAGTGGCGTGTCGAGCGCGGCAGTCGGTCCGGATCCCGGACGCGCCGACGAGCCGCGCAGCGCCAACCGGGCGCTCTCATCGAGCCGCACCCGCGACGGCGCGGCAGGCTGCTGACGGCCGTGCGCGAGCACCTGGCGTTGATCGGCGCTCGGCGTCGATAGCGCCTCGACGGCGACCAGCGCGAGCCAGCGCGCGTCGACGTCCGCTTGCCACGCGTTGACCTGGGCGAGCCTCTCGTACCAGAGGCCGAGCTTCGGGCTCTGGACGATGGCCTCGCGGAAGCTCCGTGCCGTGCTCGCGAGCATCTGCGCGCGCGCCTTCGAGTCGAGCAGGTCGACCAGCTCGCGCACGACCTCGAGGTTGAGCGGATCGAGCGAGCGCGCGCGCTCGAAGGTCTGGCGCGCCGCCGGCCGGTCGTTGCGCTTGTCGCGCAGCATGACGCCGAGGCGCAGCTCCTCGCGCGCCTTCTCCTGGGGCGTCGTCCGCATGCGGGCGAGCGCACGCAGCTCGCGGACCGCACGCTCCCAGTCGTTCGCGCGCTGACACAGACCGAGCAGGCGTTCGTGCAGCTGCGCGTCGTCGGGGTTCGCCTCGACCACGCGCTCGAGCTGCTCGATCGCGCCGCCGAGATCATTCGTGTTCTCGGCGAGCACCTGCGAGAGCTGGAGCTCGATCTCGCGGCGGCGCGCCGGACGCGACTCGGCGGCCACGTAGCGGCGCCACAGCGCGACTGCAGACTCGACGTCGCCCGCGTTGAACGCGAGGTCGGCGCGAAATCGCAGCGCCTCGACGTGCGCCGGGGCACGCGCGATCAGCACGTCGAGATCCGCCATCGCGGCCTCGGTCTCGCCGAGTCCGTGCAGCACGGTCGCCCGCTCGAGCAACAGGGGCACGGACGCGTCGGGCGCGTTGCCCTCGGCATCGTGCCAGGCCAGCCGGTCACTGAGCGCGGCGATCAACCCGCGCGCCTCGGCGCCCTCGCGCAACAGCTCGAGCAGCCGATCGAGCTCGGGCGCGCCGGGATCCTGCGCGAGGATCCGGCGGTAGGCGGCGACCGCGTACTCCGTGTTGTGCGGCAACCCCGGGCCGTCGAAGACGGCGACGGCCTCGCGCAACAGCTCGAGCTTGGCTTGTCGATCGCCGAGCGCGCGCGCGAGCGAATACGCGGCGGCGGCGGCGGTCGCCGGATCGCCGGCTCGCTTCGCCATCCGGCGCAGCGCGGACAGCGCGCGCAGATCGTTCGGGCTCGACTTCAACACGGCCGCGACGACCGAGCCGGCCTCGCGCATGCGCCCGGCGAGCTCGAGTGCCTCGGCGCGATCGAGCTCCCACGACGAGCGCGCCGACGCGTCATCGGCGAGCGCGCTCCGCATCTCGAGCACCTCCGCGCGGGCGAGCAGCGGATCGACGGCTGCGCCCGCGTCGGCGGCATCGACCTGCGGCAGCGGCGAGGTCTCGGCGGTGACGAGCAGCGCGCTCGTATCGTCGGGCGCCGCGTTGCGCGCGTTCGAGATCCGCTGATTCGCCAGCTCGAGGTCGCCGGCGGCAGTCGCCATCGCGGCACCGCGCAACAGCAGCGCCGCCGCGGCGTCGGGCATCGCCACCGAGGCGGCGAGCCCCTCGTACGCGAGCGCGAGCTGGCCGGCATCGGCGCGTCGTGCGGCGACGAGCGCGGCGCCGAGCTGCGCGCCCCGCCGTGTCGGATCGAGCGCGATCGCCGCCTCGAACGACTGGGCGGCACGTTCGGCGTCCTCGAGCACGAGCGCGTACATCCAGCCGCTCTCCTCGGCGAGTGATGCGCCGAGCTGTGCATCGACGGTCCGGCCGGCGAGCGCGGCCATCGCCTCGACGCGCATCACCACGTCGTTTTGCTGCGCCGCGATGTCACCGAGCGCGAAGGCGGCGTGGGTGGCAGCGATCGACGCGTCCTCGCTCGCGATCAACGCGCGATACTGGTCGGCGGCGTCGTCGAGCTGGCCGGCTTGCTCGAGGCTGCGCGCGTGGAGCCACACCGCGTTCGGCGTGGCCTCGGTCTCCGCGATGGTCGCGCGCGTCGCCACCTCGCCGAGCCGATCGCCGACCTTCGCGCGGCAGCGAGCCAGCCCTTCGAGAGCGCTGCGGTCATCGGGCAGCCGCGCCAGCCACTCCTCGTACACGCTCGCCGCGCGCGCCGCCTCGCCGAGCCGGACCTCGAGAACCCACGCCGCTTCGCGCAGCGCCCGCCGCGCGGCCGGGCCGTCGGGCAGTGCCTTCGCCTCGTTGCGGCGCTCGGTGACCAGCTCCTCCCAGCGCTCCTGCGCGCGCAGCAGATCGACGAGCGACTCGCGCGCGAACGTATCGTCGGGCCACACCGCGAGGACCTGCCGGTACAGCTCGGTGGCCTCCTCGACCGCGCCGGTGCGCTCGCGCAGCCGTGCCGCTGCGAACAGCGCGGTGCCGCGCCCGGTCGCGTCGGCCTCGTCGGCCGCGATCTGGACGAGCAACTCGATGCGCTCGTCGTCCTTCCCGACCTGCGCCAGCGTCGCCTCGAGTCGCCAGCGCAGCGCCATGTCACTCGGCGCGAGCGCGACCAGCTCGCGCTGGAGCTCGAGGAGTGCATCGAGATCGCCGTGGCTGCGCGCGAGCCGGACCGCGCGCTCGATCGCCATTCGCCGGGTATCGGCGTCGCCGGTCTGCGCGATCGCTCGCAGACGCGTCTGCGCCTCGTCGAGGTTGCCGGTCGTGTCATCGAGCTCGAGCAGCGCCTCGATCGCGGCCGGATGATCGGGCACGGCCTCGAGCGCCTTGCCGAGTGCGGTGCGCGCCTCGACGTAGGCATCCGGCGCGTCCGGCGTCGCGACCTCGTACGCGAGCAGCTCGGCGGCCTGGACGTACAGCGTCGCCGCCGCGGCAGGATCTGGCTGGGGCGACACACCGGGGCCGACCCAGGTGCCGAGCAGCGCGGCCTGCGCCGCCGCCTGGTACGTCGCGGCGAGCGCCTGCGGATCCTTGCGCGCGAACGCGTCGCGCTCCGCCGCCGATGTCAGGACCACGAACCCCGGCGCGGTCGCCTCGAGCGACGCGAGCAGCGCACGAGCCTCATCGCGCTGACCAGCGCGGAGGAGCGCGTCGGCGCGGCGGATCGACAGCGTCATCGCTCGTGCCGCGTCGCCCTCGACCGCCTGCCAGTTCTGTACGAGCTCGGCGAGATCGTCGTAGCGGCCGAGCTCCTCGGCCAGCTCCGTGAGATCGGCGAGCACGATCGGCTCGCCGGGAGCCAGCGCGAGCGCTTGCTGGAGCAGCTCCCACGCGCGGTCGGGCGCGTCCTTGCGCGCGAGCTGTGCCTGGCGCCGGCGCAGCGCCACCAGCTCGAGCCGCAGGGCCGCCGCACGCGTCGGCCGCTCGCCCACGCTCGCGGTGCCCGGATCGTCGCCGGGCCCCGCCGGTCCGAACGCGGCGAGCAACACCTGCGCGAGTGCCTCGAGCGAGCCGGTGACATCGGCGGGCGTGCCGGCCTCCTCGTCGATCCGCAGCCGCTCGCGCGCCACCCGCTCGCTGGCACCGGCGACCCCGCTCGCGGCCGCGAGCTGCGCGGCCCGATCGAACGCGTCGTGCGCGCGGCCGAGCTCGCCGCTGCCGCCGGCCGCGCGGCCGACCTCGAGCCAGTACGAGATCTTGCGCGCGGGCTGCTCGACGGCCTCGGCGAGGCGCTCCCAGACGTCCAGCAACGCGGCGCCATCTCCGCTGCGCGCGGCGACCCGCTCGAGCTCGAGCAACACGCCCTGGTGAGTCGGCGCGATCTGCACCGCCTCGTCGAGAGCTGCGCGCGCCTCGGCCGGATCGTTCATCCGATGGTTGCTGATCCGCGCCTTCTCGAGCAGCAGGTCGGCGCGCTCGAAGTCATCGCGCGCGTAGTCGGCCTCGGCGTCGACGAGCTTCTGGAGGTTCGGCCACAGCGCGCGCCGGTAGAACACGCGGCGGATCGCCCACAGGTTCGGGCGCAGCGACGGATCGAGGTCGAGCGCACGCGAGAACGCCTTGATCGCGCGCGCCTCGTCGGCGAGGCGACGCTCCGCGTGCTCGCCGAGCTCGTACGCGATCAGCGCGGCGCCGGCCGGATCGTCGAGCTCCTTGGCATCGAGCTGGGCCGCCAGCTGGTCGGCACGCGCCTCGACGCCTGCATCGCCGAGCGCGGCAAGCGCCCGGTCGACGACCGTCGGCGTCTCGAGGCTCGCCTCGAGCGGCTGGTCGATGACCACGTTCGGCTTCTCGGTGCCGACCTCGACGCCGCCCTCCATCTTCGTGATGTCGGGGGCCGCGGAGAGCATGTCCTCGACGGACATCCTCGCGTGCGAGTCGTTCGGCGACGGCTGCGAGGGCCGCGGTGGCGGCGGTGGCAGCGGACGATCCTCGGTCTTGGTCCGCGGCTCGGCGGGACGCGGCTCGTCGCTCGCGCGCGGCTCGGGTGCGCGCAGCGGCGGGATCGAGACACGGCCGAGCGTCCGCGTTCGCCCGGGGACCGCCGGCGGCCGGGCCAGCGTGGGGATACGCGGCGGCAGTCGCGGCGGCGGCGGTGGGATCGCACCCGGGCGCGGCGGCGGGATCGGCGGCGCACGAAATGTCGGCGCCGGGATCGCGGCGATCGGCAGCGGGGTGACGCGCGAGACCTCCTGCACCTCGTCATCACTCACCTCGATCGCAGCGCCGTCCTCGTCTTCGCCGCCGTCCGCCATGAGCTTGTCCACGCGGGCAGCGAGCGCGGTGACTCGCTCGCTCTTGACCGGATCGATGGCCGCGACCGGAGCGCCCTCGCCCGCGCCGGCATCATCTTCGGGTGGAGTACCCAACGCCTCCCAAGATCACCATTCTCGTCGGGATGTGTCAACGCCGGTAGACCGTCATTCCGCGGAGTTGGCCGTGCTACACATGCGCCGTGCTACATCCGTTTCGCCTCGGTGACGAGCCCGTCACCCTCGAAGTTCTCGCGGAGGTCGCGCGCGGTGCGCGCAAGGTTCTCGTGGGAGACAGCGCACGCACCGCGATGGCCCGCTCGCGCGCGGTCGTGGACAAGGTCGTCGCGGGCGGCGACGCGTCACCCGCGGTGTACGGGGTCAACACGGGCTTTGGCGCGCTCGCCGAGGTCCGGATCTCGGCCGCCCAGGTCACGCAGCTCCAGCAAAACCTCGTGCGCTCGCACGCGTCGGGCGTCGGCGCACCGCTGCCCCGCGAGAGCGTGCGCGGGATGATGCTGCTGCGCGCCGCCGTGCTCGCGACCGGCCGCAGCGGTGCACGCGTGGTGTGCTGCGAGCGGTTATGCGAGCTGCTAAATGCCGGCGTCCACCCCGAGATCCCGGCGCGCGGCTCGGTCGGCGCCTCCGGCGATCTCGCACCGCTCGCTCACCTCGCGCTCGGCATGATGGGCGAGGGCCGCGCCGAGTATCGCGGCGAGGTGTTGCCCGCCGCCGAGGCGCTCCGCCGCGCCGACCTCCAGCCGCTCGTGCTCGAGGCCAAGGAAGGCCTGACGCTGCTCAACGGCACGCAGCACATGACCGCGGTCGGTGGGCTCGCGCTCCTCGACGCCGAGCAGACGGCGCGGGTCGCCGACATCGCCGGCGCGCTGTCGCTCGAGGCGCTCAAGGGCACGGTGCGCGCGTTCGACGAGCG
>DAIRFU010000788.1:0-3156 GCA_036794935.1 Kofleriaceae bacterium
TTCGATACGGCGGTTGTAAATGCCGGACGAAGGGGTGGGAGTGGGCATGCGCGGCGTCGGTGTCGGACGTATCGCAGTGCCCGGTTGCGCGCCGTCGCCGGCTCCCACTGCATCGGGAGTCGCGACAGCCGGCGTGGCCCCACGATCGGGCTACCCACAACGAGCACCTGGTGCGTTCAACGGGCATGCGCCTCTTGCTCTGCCTGCTCCTCGCGGCCTGCGCAGGCCGGGCTGCCGGCCCGACCCTGCCCACCGCCGACAGCGCCCCCTACTGGGTCTCCGCCGACGCCGAGCACAAGCTGTCGCCCTACGTCATCCATCAGTGGCGCGATCTCGGCCTGCCGCGCCGCGGCTATACGCCGGCGATCCTCACGATCGAGGGGGACGTGGCGGCGGCCAGCGACGCGCTCGCAGGCTTCGGCGCCGCATACGTGCTGCCGGTGACGACCTCGCCGGCGACGGACGGCACGCTGCACGCGCGCGAGACCGACGCGCCGTCGCGGCAGCTGTTCGCGATGCTGCCGAACGAGGCGCTGCGCTTCGTCGTCATCGCGCCGTGGGTGATCCGGATCGACGGGGCGAATTCTCACCCGGCCGGCCCCCAGCTGCCCGACGACGTCGCCCGCAAGCTCGCACCCGAGCTGTACATGGCGCTGGGCGCGACCGGTTGCGATCGCCCGTACGCGGTCGGCGGCATCGCGGACGCACGGGGCTGCCTCAGCGAGGACCAGCGGCGCCAGCTGCGCGGCCTCGGCGTGATCGTCGGCAGCTCGGTCGCCAACCGGTCGTGCGAGTACACGATCTTCACGTTCGACATCCCGCTCTCGCACCTGGTCGCGCTCGCGTCACTGCCGTGGATCACGCAGCTCGAGGGTGCGCGGAAGATGGACGTCGAGCTCCATGACGAGCCCGCGCGCGACGGCCGAGCTCAGACGGCCTTCGTCCAGTCCATCGCGTCGGTGATGCCCGGCGAGGTCACGCCGGCCCCGAGGTCGGCGCCCGCATCGAACGGCTGGCTGACACCGTCACGCCACTGACGTAGCTCGACGAGCGGCAGCGCGCCGGGCCGCGGCTGGATCATCACGTGCGTGAAGCTGCGGCGCAGCCCCGGGCGCGTCGCGGGCAGCCACGTGCCGCTGTTGATATAGAGACCGCCGCCGCGCATCGGCTGCCAGCGCGGATCGTGAGTGTGACCGAACACGACCACGGGCGTGTCGACGAGCTTCTTGATCCGCCGCGGCACCGCCCGCATCGGCAGCTGCGACGTGACCATGTGCTTGCCGAGCCACGCGTGGAGGAGCGCGGCACCGCCCGCGACGACGGCCGAGCCGACGAGCGCCCACACGATCGGCGCGAACACCCAGAGCACGAGCAGCAGCAGGCCGGCCCCGCAGTACGTGCCGAACCGATCGAGCATCAGCATGCGGCCGAGCCGGCGAAAGCTCATCGTCATCGGCGTGCGTGCGAGGCGATCGATCGCGGCGAGCGTGTCGAGCGGCACGTGCGTGTCCTCGGCGACCCGGCGCATGCGCTCGCGGTGAACGCGGCGGCGCAGATCGCGGCCCTTGAACGAGCGCTGCACCGCGTGCGAGCGGAGCAACGCGTAGGCGAAGCGCGCGTACGCGACCCACAGCGCGCCGAGGCTGCGGATGCCGACGTCCCAGCCGTACCGGATGTACCCCCAGAAGCTCCACTCCTCGATGCCGTGCGGATCGATCTCGGGCACCGAGATCGCGAGGTAGCGCGTCGCCGCGTAATCGGCGTTCGCGATCAGGCGGCCATCCTTGTCGGCCGGCGCCAGGTTGAACTCGGAGGAGCACCCCTCGTCGTACACGTGACCGTGCTCGATCCAGCACACACCGGGCTCGTGGACGAACCACGGCACGACCCGGATGCGTGCGAGGGCGCGGTCCTCGGCACCGGCGCCGCGCAGCTGGGCCATCAGCTCGGCCACCACCTCGGGCTCGAGCAGCTCGAGGTCATGATTGCCGGCGATGACGTCGATGCAGTGCCCGGCCTGCGCGAACCGCACCATCGCCGCCAGCAACGGTCCGTGGTTCTCGCAGATCCTGCGCATCCGTAACACACCGGCGCGGGTGCCACGCGCGAGCCCGAACCGGCGCTCGTCGCCCGAGCGCGCCGGCAGCTCGCGCGAGCCCGGCACGACGACGGACATGAAGTCGAACAGATCGCCCGCGATGACGAGGCGCCACGGCCGGCCGCCGAGCCGCCGCGACGCGTGATAGCGCAGGAAGTCGCAGAACGCGCGGGCCCCCAGGTCGACCGCGTTGCGGCGCTCGGCGGTCGCGCCGGGCAAGAGCTCCTCTCCGAAGTGAAGGTCGCTTACGACCAGGATGTTCGCGAGGTCAGCCATGGACGAGGGGTTCGTCTCACACCATGACGGCTCCAACCCGTCGAGACAAGAATGTCGGTCACGCTCTTAAGATCCCGAGGTGCCATGACAATCCGCGTATCTGCGTGGTAAGTCACGAGCTGTCGTGACCCAGGTATTGTTCATCCTCCTGCTCGCGGCGTCGCTCGCGTTCTTCGCGCGCACGATGTGGTTGTTCGGCCGCGCGCTCGCGACCGGAATCGCCGAGCCCCGATCGCGCCTCGACGAGATCCCGGCGCGGCTCGTCGACGTCGGCATCTACTTCTTCGGCCAGAAGAAGGTCGCCGAGGAGGGCCCCCAGCACCGCACGAGCAAGCACCACCTGTTCATCTTCTGGGGCTTTCTCATCATCACGATCGCGACGGTCGACGTCCTCGTGTCGAGCGCGATCCCCGGCGTGTCGCTGCGCCTGTTACCCGACGTGCTGTACCTGCCGCTCTATGCGGTGATCGACGTCTTCAACGGCATCGTGCTGCTGATGATCCTGTGGGCGTTCACGCGCCGCATCCTGGTCAAGCCGCGCCTGATCCCGATGAACCTCGATGCCGGGCTGATCCTCGGCGCGATCGGCGCGCTCATGCTCACGCACTTCGTGATGCACGGCTACGAGTTCGTGGCCGCGGGTGAAGGCACCTGGTGGATGCCGATCTCGAACGCGGTCGGCAACGCGCTCGCGCCGCTCTCGGCCGAGGCCGCGCACCGCGGCGCGATGATCGGGTTCTGGCTGCACGTGCTCGTGCTGCTCACGTTCCTCAACTACCTGC
>DAIRFU010000789.1:0-3148 GCA_036794935.1 Kofleriaceae bacterium
GTCGAGCGGGATCCGCTCGCGCTGGCCGGTCGGGTACGTGGTGAGGAGATCGGCCTGATCGCCGGCGAACCAGTCGAGCGTGTTGACGAGCATCATCGGGAACGCGACGCGCATCGGCAGGTCGGTCGCGCTCTCGCGGCCCGCTGCGGGGAGCGAGAACCCGACCGCGAGGACCTTGCGGCGGCCGTCGCGCTTCGCCGCGATGATGGAGTCGCGCACCGAGAACGCGATCGTCGACTCGCCCTTTCTGGGGTCGATCGCGAACGTGTTGCTGCGGTCGGTGTAGACGTCGCTCATCGTCACCCAGCGCATCACCGGGTGGCCCTCGTCGATCTCGGTGATCCGCGGGTTTCTCAGCTCGCCCTTGATCGCGAACGGCGAGTGCGGCCCGGTCGGGTGGAAGTAGAGCAGGCTGGTCGGCGGCAGGGGCACGACCTCGGGGGTGAAGTCGTCGAAGATGACGACGTCCATACCGTCGGCGATCTCGGGCTTGGCGGTGTACTCCTCGGGCGAGACCTTGAGCGGATCGACGTTGTCGTAGACGAGCAGCGCGCCCTCGAGGAACAGGTTGTCCGCGGTGACCATCAGGACCTTCTGCTTCTTGCGCGCGGGGAGGAGCGCGTACGCGATGTCGTCGAGCGCGAACGCGTCGCTGCCGCCGGGCACGACCTTGTTATCGGGGCCGACGAACGGCGACAGCGCCGCGCGGAGCTGGTTGTCCTCGCTCGCCGGCAGCTTCTCGTAGATCTGGCGCACGCGCTGGCCGGGCGCGAGCGTGATGTCGCGCGTGTCGACCGGCGTCGAGCCGTTCATCAGCGACAGCTTGCGCTTCGCGGGCTCGCTGCCGAAGTTCTGGATCTCGATGAACACCTCGTACGCCGCCTTGTTGGCGATGTAGCGACGGACGTTGAACGCGACGATGCCGACGTTGTCGCTGCGGCGACCGACCGGCAGGTACCGGACGTCGATCCCGGAGAGATCGATCGCGGCCAGGTTCTTCACGGCCGGCTTCGAGCTGGCCATCGCGCCGGGCGCGGTCCACTCCACGAGGCCGAGCTGGCTCTCCGGGAACGCGCCGTCGGAGACGAGCACGACCAGCGGGTTCTTGCGCTCGCGCAGCGCATCCGCGGCGGCACCGAGGGCACGCGTGAGATCCGCCGGCGTATCGCTCGCGGTGATCCCGTCGAGCAGCAGGTTCTGCTCCTTGGTGGCGCGGCCGACGCCGTGCAGCGCCTTGTGCAGCATCGCCTTGTCGTTCGTGAACCGCGTCATCGGCGTCGACTGGCCATCGACCTTCATGATCATCGCCACGTCGCCGCCGCCCATCGAATCGATCAGCTGGTCGGCCTTCTCCTTCGCGACGGCCATCCGGCTCTTCGTGCCGGCCTCGTCGCCGTCGAGCGTCTTCATCGAGCCCGAGCTGTCGACGAGGATGACGACGCTGCGCGCCTCGCGGTCGGCGGCTCCGAGCGTCGGATCGAGCGCGGCGAACAGGATGAGGGCGAGGATCAGCAGGATCACGACCAGCGAGATCAAGCGCTTCAGCTGCTTCCACAGCGCGTTCGCGTCCTTCTGCTCGAGCACGCGCTTCCACAGCTGGACGAACGGCACCTCGAAGCGGCGCCGGCGCATCTTGATGATGTACGCGCCGACCGCGAGCGCGGTCGCGCCGAGCGCGACGTAGGCCCACATGGCCAGCGAGATCGGCCCGAGGAAGCTCACCGCAGAAAGCCTCCCGAGCGGAAGATTCGCAGCACCAGCTCGTCGAACGGGATCGAGGTGTGGGTGCGGAAGAACGGCAGCGCGTACTTCGTGCAGTACGCCTCGAGCTCCTTGCAGTATTTCTCGTGCTCGCGCTCGTAGGCCTCGAGCAGCGACTTGGAGACGGTCACCTCGCGGGTGTCGCCGGTCTCGCAGTCGACGAGCGTGAGGTCGCCGTGCAGGGCAGGCGAGGCCTCGCGCAGATCGTAGGTCTGCAGGATGAACGGCTCGAACTTGTGATAGCGGAGCGTGTTGATGCCCTGCTCGAAGCCGACCGGATCGTAGAAGTCGGAGATCACGACCGCGAGCCCGCGCCGCTTGTTCTGCGTCACGAACTCCTTCATGCACCCGGCGAGCTCGGTCTTGCCCCCGATGTCGCACGTGCGCAGGAAGTCGAACACGCGGAAGATCCGGTTCTTGCCGCGCGACGGCGGCAGCCGGCCGACGAGCCGATCCGCGAACGGAATGATCGCGACGCGATCGAGGTTCGCGAGCCCGACGTAGGTCAGCGCGGCGCCGATCTGCATCGCGTAGTGCAGCTTCGGCAGCGGTGAGCCGATCGCCATCGAGTCCGAGACATCGACGAGGATGTAGATCGCGAGATCCTCTTCCTCCTCGAACAGGCGCAGCAGTAGCTTGTCGAGCCGGCCGTACAGATTCCAGTCGATGTAACGGAAGTCGTCGCCGCGGGCGTAGGTGCGGTGATCGGCGAACTCGATGCCGCTGCCCACCTTGCGGGTGCGCCGCTCGGCACGCAGGTTCCCCGAGAACACCTTGCGGGAGACCATGTGCAGGTGCTCGAGCGTCTTCAGGAACCGCTCGTCGAACAGACCGGATCGGTCGTCGGCCCGATTCGCCGGCTTTGCCGCGACAGCTACCACTACGCCTCTTTGGTCGCCTTGAGGATCTCGGCGATGATCGTATCGGGCTCGACGCCCTCGGCCTCGCCCTCGAAGTTCATGATCAGCCGGTGCCGCAGCGCGGGCGGTGCGACGTGGCGGATGTCGTCGATCGACACCGCATAGCGACCCTCGAGCAGCGCGCGGATCTTCGCGGCGAGGATGATCGCCTGCAGGCCACGCGGCGACGCGCCGTAGCGCATGAACTGCTTCGACAGGGGCGTCGCCTCGGGGTTCTCGGGGTGCGTCGCGAGCACCACGCGCACCGCGTAGTCGCGGATCTGGTGGGCCAGCGGCACCTTGAGCACGAGATCGCGCATCTCCAGGATGCGGCTCTTCGCGATCACGACCTGCGGCGTCGGCTTCTGATCCGTCGTCGTGCGATCGAGGATCGTGTGCAGATTCTCGCGCGTCGGGTACGCGACGATGAGCTTGAAGAAGAAGCGATCGAGCTGCGCCTCGGGCAGCGGGTAGGTGCCCTCCATCTC
>DAIRFU010000173.1:0-11350 GCA_036794935.1 Kofleriaceae bacterium
GCTCCTCGAGCTCGTCGGGGTAGACGTTCTCGCCGCTCGGGCCGAGGATCATCTCCTTCTTGCGGCCGACGATGTAGAGGTTGCCCTCCTCGTCGATCCGCCCGAGGTCCCCGGTGTGCAGCCAGCCGTTGACGATCGTCTGGCTCGTCGCGTCGGCGTTCTCGAAGTACCCCGACATCACGTTCGGGCCCTTCGCGATCACCTCGCCGATGCCGCTCGCGTCGGGCTGATCGATCCGCACGTCGATGCCGGGCAGCGGCCGGCCGACCGAGCCGGGAATCAACTTGTCGCCCGGGCGGGTCACGGTGAGGACCGGCGCCGATTCGGTCATCCCGTAGCCCTCGTAGAGGTTGAAGCCGAGCCCGCGGAAGTGCTTCATCGTGTCGGGCGGCAGTGCCGAGCCGCCGGAGATCAGAAGGCGCATCCGGCCACCGAGCTTCTTGTGCACCGGGAAGAACAGCAGCTTGCCGGTGGCGACGTCCCACGGCAGCTTGTCGCGCAGCGAGCGGTTGAGATCGACGATCGAATCGAACGCACGCTCGACGAGCACGCCGGCATCCGCCACGTTCTTGTAGATCTTGCGCTCGAGCAGCTGCCACAGCGCGGGCACGCCGACCATCCCGGTGACGCCCTCGTCCTCGAGGGCGCGCGCCAGCGAGTCGGCCTCGATCTCCTCGAGGTAATCGATCGACGCGCCGTGAAGCAGCGGCATCAGGAAGCCGGCCGAGAACTCGAGCGTGTGGTGTAGCGGCAGCACGCTGAGCAGCTTGTCGTGCTTGTACAGCGTGAACAGCGACGACAGCTTGCTCACCATCGACGTGAAGTTCTTGTGGCTGAGCATCACGCCCTTCGGCGTGCCGGTCGTGCCGCTCGTGAAGATGAGCGACGCGAGCGTGTCGCCGCGAACCTGCGGACGCTGCACGGGTGCGGCGCCGTCGGCCTCGGTCAAGAGCTCGTCGTACGCGAGCACGCTGCGGTCCAGGTGCTGCGCGAGTGCCGGATGAGCCGGCGACCACACGACGTTGACGTCGTCCTCGTCGTCGTCATCGCCCGGGCCGACCGGGATCGCGAGGCCCGCCTCGCCGGCGAGCCGTTCGGCGACCTTGCGCGAGAGCACGAGCAGCCGCGTGTCGCTGACCTTCGCGAGGTTCTTCACCTCGGCCAGCGTGAGATCCTTGTCGAGCGGCACCGCGACGCCACCGGCGAGCAGGATCGCGAAGTACGCGATGCCCCACTCCGGCCGGTTCTCGCTCATCAGCATCACGCGGTGCCCGGGGCTGATGCCCTGCTGGCGCAGCACGGCGGCGCCCTGCCACGCGAGCTCGCCGAGCTGACCGTACGTGTACGAGATCGGCTCGCGACCCTCCTCCTTGCGGAGCAGGCGCAGCGCCGGCCGGTTGCGGTGGAGCTTGACGGTGGCCTCGAGCAGCTCGACCAGCTCCTTGTACGTGTAGACGCTCTTCGGCTTCGCCCCGAACTCCTCGTCGAGCTTGTCGAACGTCCACTTCTGGAGGCCCGGGAAGTGGGTGTCGAGCCAGTACGCGCGCCAGTCGACCAGGTGTGGCGCCCACAGGAGCTTGTCCTGATCGGCGGGCGACACGCGCGCCCACAGCGCGCGGATGTTGTCACAGCGAAACGCGATGTCGTGGTCGGTCGTGAACGGCTTGAACAGCTCGACGAGCTCGTTGATCTGGCCGGTGAACGTCGAGACCTTCTGGAGCTCGTCGCGCGCGCGCTCCGCGATCGCCTCGATGCGCGGCGCGCCCCAGCGCGGCAACTTCTCGTCGATCACGTGGATGAGGCCGTCCGCGAGGCGCTTGAACATCGGCGCCGACCACTTCTCGAAGTGGTCGTAGCTGACCGGCATGCCCTCGAGACGCGCCCGCAGCTTGCTGCGCAGCTTGTCCTCGCCACGCTCGGCCTTGTCGCGATACACGCGCCGGACCGCGAGCCCGGTGAGCTGGGTCAGCCGCTTGCTCGAGATCCGGTTCACGTCGCTCGCGCCGAGCTGATAGACCGGCTCGTGCTGGTTGCTGAGGATCGCAGCGGCCGCGAGCAGCATGCCGGTCGCGATGAAGTCGACCGGGATCACGTCGAGCGCGGTGTCCTCGCCCATCGGGATGCTGCGGTGCCCCTTGAGCATGAGGTACATGAGCGGCGCGGTCGTGTTGAAGCCCTCGTTCCAGCCCGGGAACGGGTAGCGCACCGCACTCTCGACGACGGCCGGCCGCACGATCGTGACCGGGACTTCCTTGTCGCTCAGGATGATCTGCTCGCCGAGGCTCTTCGTGTACGTGTACGTGTTCGTCCAGCCCCAGTGGCGCGCGCGCTCCATGCCCAGCTTCGTGAGCACGTCGTTCATCCAGATCTTGCGCTCGCGGGCGACGGCGATCTTGAGATCGTCCTCGTCGTCGGGGTCGCGGCGCTGTGCGCGCAGCGTCTCGGCGCCCTTCTCGCGGAACACCGAGATGTGCTGCCGATCGTTCGCCTGCTCGCGTACCTGATCGATGATCTTCTGGCAGTCGGCGATCTCGGAGGCCGGATCGAAGTCGCGGTCGAGCAGCTCGCCGTCGTTGCCCCAGTCCCGGGCAACCGAGCTCGAGCGCGGGAAGTAGCCGACGATCGGCTCGTCTTCCCAGACATCACCCTCGCGCTGGCCGGCGACGTAGCACGTCGACACGTGGACGAGGCGCGCGCCGAGCTTCTTCGCGAGCTCGAGCACGTTCTTCGCGCCCATCGCGTTGATGCGCAGCGCGCTCTCGAGCGAGGGCGCGAACGACACCAGGCCGGCGCTGTTGATGATCACATCGACCGGCGCTCCCGCGAAGATCGACGTGATCTGCTCGTCGGTGAAGTTGCACAGCGGCCGGCCGATGTCGCCCGGGATGGCGACGATCTTCGAGCGCATGAACGCCTCGTAGCCCTCGCCGTGGGTCTTGCGCAGCGGATCGAATGCCTCGCTGGGCGCCACCTTCTTGTAGAACCGCTCGTCGGCGGTGTTGCCCGCGCCCGGCCGCACGAGGCAGTACACGCGGCCGACATCGGGGTAGCGGTCTAGCAGCATCGACAGCGCGACCTTGCCGACGAAGCCGGTCGTACCGATGAACAGGATCCGCTTGCCACGCAGGATCTCGCCGACGTCCAGGCGCGGCTTGCCGGTGATCGGCTCGCGCAGCGGCGGCAGCGGCACCTTCATCGCGTCCGGCCACGGCTTGGTCGGCGAGCCGGGGCCCCACTGGGTCTCGGTCTCGAGGTAGTAGCCGCCCTTGCTGGCGTTATGGCCGTTACCCGCCGCCATCACATCACGTCGCAGATCATGTACGGCGGGTGGTGCATCATCGTGATCTGCGCGCTGCGGCCCATCGTGCCGCGCGCCATCGCGATCGCCTCGGCGATCGAGCCGGCCGTCTCCCAGCCCATGATCGCCGGCACCGTCGCGTTATCCGCACCGACCACGATCACCCGGCTCGTCTTCTCGCGGCCGCGCTGGCCCCAGTACCACATGAAGCACGGGTGCGCGCCGTGGTACGCGTTGCCGCGCCGGTACATCTCGATGTAGCTCGGGTTGTAGGCGAGCTCGTCCTGGTACTTCTTCTCGATCGTGTACGCGTCCGTCGTCTCGGTGAGGATGCGGTTGAAGAACTCGATGTAGCTCGGGTGGTGCACCGGATCGAACTTGTCGGAGCACGGGTGCGTGATGATGAGGACCCCGCCGTCCCTGAGGATCGGCTGGTTTCTGTACATGTGATAGAAGTAGCCGAGCGCCATCACCTGCACGAGCAGCGGGTTGAGCGCCTTGCTGTTGACGTTGTACGGCGAGATGTACGGGATGCCGTAGATCAGGATGTCGGCCGGACCGTCGACCTCCACGCAGTTCTGCTCGTTCTGCTTCTGCAGCGTGCGTGCGTGCGTCGGATCGCAGCCGCCCGCGTAGCAGGCGATCATCTCGTACGCGGCCGGCGTGCGCATGAAGATCTCGCGACGGGCCGCGAACGGCAGCTTGTCCAGCGTCCACTTCATCGCCTGGTACTTGAGGCGATCGGTCTCGGTGAAGTCGTCCTCGTTCTTGGTGAGGAACGAGAGCGGACCGTCGAACGCGCGGTTGTTGAGCACGGTCTCGATGTGGAAGACCTTCAGCGTCTTCTCGACGAGATCACCCTGGCGCTTGAACGAGTGGCTCAGGTAGCTCTTCGGCGGATCCATGTACGAGTTCGACTGCACGATGCCGTGCGGCGTGTGGTGCGCCTTGAGGCTCTCGTACCCGCACAGCCCGACCGCCATCGACTTGTGGCCGCCGTTCATCGGCACGAAGTTGAGGTTGACGTAGATCGTCAGGTCGCTCTCGGCGACCCGCTTGTTCATCTCGACGAGCTCGCCGTGCGGTGTCTTGCCGAGCAGCACCATGCCGTCGGGATCGCAACCATCGTGGTTGTACAGCCGATCCGGCCAGTACTCGCTCCACACCTTGTCGCCGACCATCCGCTTGATCTCCCAGTCGTGCATGCGGCGATGCAGACCGAGCGCGATCACGATGTGGACATCGTCGACGCCATGGTCCGCGAGCATCTCGCAGACGATCTCGAGCACGAGCTGGCGCACGTCCGGCGTGCGCATGATCGGCAGCGGCATCGAGATGTCGTCGACCGCGATCGTGACCTTCATGCCGGGCGACAGCAGCGCGTGCAGCGGCTCGCTGTCCTCCGGGTTATTGAGCGCGTAGCGGATCGCGGCCCTGGGGTTCGCGACCGGCGTCATCGGCCGCTTCGGATAGATGACGCGCGTGCCGACCGGGAGATCCTCCATCATGAGGTTCTCGCCGTAGAACATGATGCGCGGCGCCGAGTCGGTGTCGATCGTGACGATGTGCTCGCGAGCGTGCGAACGGAGCTTGGGACGAATGGCGCGCATCAGTTGGTTCTCCGGATCGAGCGCGGCGTGCCTGCGCCCGGGCGAGCGAGTCCTTGCGGGCGGCGAGAGGCGGCGCGACGCGGCTCCTCGTCGAGATCGAGCACTGGCCAGTCGTAGCTGCGCGCGAGCGAGCGCAGCCGCAAGTCGGGGTTGCACACGGTCGGATGGCCGACGACCGCGAGCATCGGGTAGTCGCTGAAGCTGTCGGTGTACGCCCACGACTCGGCGAGATCGATGTCGTGCTGCCTGGCGTACGCGCGCATGATGTCGGCCTTGGTCGCGCCGGCGACGAACGGCTTCTTCAGCTTGCCGGTCGCGTAGTGGTCGACGAACTCGAGCTGGTTCGCGATCAGATCATCCGCGCCGAGATACTTCGCGAGCGGCTTCATCGTGAAGTCGAGCGCGCCGGAGAGCAGGACCTGGCGCACGCCGGCGCGCCGGCTCTCGTCGATCAGCTCCTTGGCGCGCGGATAGATGTTCGGCTTGATGACATCCTCGAACAGCTCGTCGGCGAGCACCACGAGGCGATCCTCGCTCGCACCCTGGTACGAGCGGTAGAAGATCTCGTTGAACCACTTGCGGCTCAGCTTGTCGGCGGCCCAGAAGACCGGGATCGACAGCGCAGTCTGCAACGTGCGACGGGTGCTCTCGGCGATCGACGCGTGTCGCGCCGCATAGAACGCGAACGCGTGAACGATGTTGATCTTGATGAGCGTCCCGTCGACGTCATAGAACGCCGCGGAATTCTTGTACTTAGGCGGGGCCCGGTGCATCGGGAGTCGGCCGCACTCTGGCCCACGCTGGCGCGAGGTGTCAATGGCCACCGGGACAGCGCACGTGCGAACCGTGCTACGCATCCTTACCGTGCGAATTCCGGTCTGGCTCACGCTCGCAATCGCCGCGCTCGTCATCCTTTTCGGGCTTTACCGAATCCGCATCGCGCTCACCCGCTCCGCGGAGGACGAGGCCACCGCGAAGGCGCGGGGCGGCCTGTACGCGATGGGCAAGCGGACCCACCTGTTCATCGGCCTCATCTACCTGCTCCTCGGCGGCGGATTGATCGCGACCACGTTCGGCTGGAATCCGTTCGGCGGCTGACGCTCCCGGGTCTCGCCTGTCGTGAGGGCGGGCCAGTAGAGAAATCGTTGTGTCCTCCGGGCCGGTCGCGGTAGGGATTTTGGCTGGATGACGAGGTGGTTCGCGACCGACCGGGATGGGTTCATGGCGGTGTTCGAGTCGGGTGAGGCCGGCGCGGTGCCCCATGCGCTGGCCAATCCCGATCTCGGCGCGACGATGACGATCACGGTGAGCCGCGAGCTGCGCCGCACCCACCTGCCCGTCCGCGGCGCCCACGCCCGGCTCCGCGCCGGGAGCGTGCTCATGTTCGCCGACGTCAAGACCGTGCGCAGCTACGCGCATCGCGCGGAGCAGGTGATGCCCGGCGCGGTGCGCGCGTACTTCCCGCGCCCGCTCCGCGGCCGCGCCGCGACGTTCATGCCGGGGGTGCGTACGTTCGGTAGCGGTGGCGATCTGCCGAGCGCGCTCGAGCTGCTCCACATGCAGAAGACGATCTGCGCCGGCTGCATGCCCGAGCGCGTCGGCGACACGCTCGACGAGGACCGCCTCGCCGACCTCGGCTTCTACGTGTACATCTGCGATGGAGCCGCCGTCGCCGAGCCGTATCGGCGTGCTCGCGTCCCCGCCGAGCCGCTGCACAGCTCGCGGATCGGCCGCTACGCGCGGCGGTTCGCGAAGTTCCCCGGCGTGTTCGCCACACACGATGCCGTCCAGCCGATCGAGCACTGGAAGAAGGTCAGCGTCGAGGCAGCCGCATGGCTCGGCAGCGACGGCACCGTGCGGTGCGTGCGCGGCCGGACCAGCGAGTACGCCAAGGAGTACAAGCTCCTCATCGACGAGTACACGAGCGTCGAGCCGCCGCGCCAGTAGCTACATCAGAGGATCTGGAGCTTGCGGCTGTGCTCGGCGGCCTCGCCGATGTACTCGAGCACGTGTGGGTGGGTCATGATGAGGTCGCGAAAGTCGGTCGCGGGCAGGCACAGCGCGAGGCTCTTGCCGAGGGCGACGACCTCGCTCTTGAACACGCCACCGGCGAGTAGCGCGGTCTCGCCGATCAGCTCGCCGGGCCCGACCCGCGCGACCGGACTGCCGTCGCGCTTCACCTCGAAGGTGCCGGCGAGCACGATGTAGAGCCCGTCGGGGCGGCGGTTCGCCGCCAGCAACACGCTGCCCGCCGCGATCTCGAGGAACTTGAACCGCGCCGCCACTGCCGCGCGCTCCGCCGCATCGAGCGGGCGGAACAGCGGGCTCGTGCGCTGCCAGCGATCGACGAGGCGATCGCGCACGAAGCGCAGCACCGCGGAGAGCACCTCGCCGTGCGTCGCGAGCACCATCGACAGCGTCTTGCGATCGATGCGGAGGAGCTCGGCATCGAGCGTCGCGGTCACCGTGGCCGAGCGCGGCTGATCGGTCATCAGGGCGACCTCGCCGATGAACGCACCGGAACCCAGGCGCGCCATCTCGACGCGCGGCGGGCCCTCGGCCGAGACCGCGACCTCGCCCTCGCAGATCACGTACAGCGCGTCGCCCGGATCGCCCTCGTGGAACAGCACCTCGTTGCGGCCGAGCTGGACCAGCGTGAGCTGCTGGACGAGCGACGCGAGCGCCTCCTCGGAGAGCCCCGCAAAGAGCGGCGTCGACGCGAGCGCCTCGGCCGCGGCGACCCCGACGATGCGCGGCTCGGGCAGTGGGATCTCCTCGAGGTCCTCGATCTCGAGCTCGGTCGCGTCGTCGAGCGCATCGACCGCGACGTCCTGACCCGGCGCATCGATCTCGACGGCCAGCGGCTCGGAATTCTCCTCGGGCAGCTCGACCGGATACGCCTCGGCGACCTCGTCGAACTGCACGCCGTTCTCGTCGATCGGGATCACGTAGACGCCGGAGTTCTCCTCGCGCTCGAACGCGTCGGGGACCTCCTCGCGCAGCAGGATCGACTCGATCGGCCGATCGGGCGCCATCGTGATCGGCTTGCTCTTGGTCCGCGGCATCGAGATCGGCGGCGGGGTCGAGCCCGGGTTGCGCGCGCGTCCGCCCTCCTCGCCCGCCATGTTCGACATCTCGAGCGGCGTGACCTTGCGCGGGATCGCGAGCTGATCCGGCGTCACGCGGCGCGGGATCGCGATGTGCTGCGGGGTACGCGTGCGCGGCGCCACCGGCGGCGGCGTGCTGCCACTCGGGCTCGGCGAGAACGGCGGCGCGGTCGTCGACGAGCGCTCGCGGTCGCCTCCCTGCGGTGCGTGCATCCCGGTGCCGCGGCCCGAGCGCAGCGCCTGCACCTTCTCGTTCTCGGCGAGCTTGGGGTTGGCGTCGATCATCACCATCGTCCGCGTCGGGCCGGCGCCGACCTGCTCGTTCATCGACGCGAGCCTGCGCAGCGCATCGTCGTTTCGCGGATCGATCTGGAGGATCAGCTTGCAGACCGCGATCGCCTGGACCAGGAAGCCGCTCTGCGCGTAGCGTTCGACGGCGCGTGCGTACGCGCCGACCGCGTCCTTGTCCTTGCCGAGCCGGCGATACGTCTCGGCGGCACGCTTGGACCACTGGGCGTCCCGGGGCTCGAAGCGCTCGAGCTCGAGGTAGGCCGCGAGCGCGCGCTTGTACTTGCCGGAGGCAGTCGCCTCCGAGGCTTCAGCGCGGAGCTTGCTGACATCACGTGCCATCGAGGTTCGCCAATATAGCAGCCCGTCGTCAGATCGGGTCCGAGGAACCACCCGTGGGTTGCTGCTGCATCGCGACGAGGTATCCCTCGACGATCCGGCGCGTGACCGGTCCCGCCGCGCGCGCGCTCCCGTCGAGCCGGGTCACCGGCACGACGCCGCGAACCGCACTCGTGACGAACACCTCGTCCGCCGCGTACAGCTCCTGCGGTGCGATCCGGCGCGGCTGTGCGGTGATGCCGGCGGCGGCGCACGCCGCGAGCACGCGGGCGCGGGTGACCCCCGGCAGGATACCGAGCTCGACCGGCGGCGTCGCCACGGCGCCCGCGGTGACGATGAACAGGTTCGCGGTCGCGCACTCGACGACATCGCCATCGGCACCGAGCCGGGCGGCCTCGTCGGCGCCGGCCGCGACCGCGAGCTCGCGGGCGAGGAGCTGATCGAGGTACGCGAGCGTCTTGTGCGCGGGCCCGGTCCGCCGCGGTAGCGGCCAGTCGACGAGCGCGAGTGACACCTCGGTCGGCTGCGCGGGCAGCGGCTCGACGATCACGATCGTGCGGCCGGGCCCGAGCGACTCGCGACGCGCGACGAGCGCGCCCGGCCCGCGCGTCAGCACGACGCGCACGCGCTTCTCGCCGGGGCCGGAGTTGGCGAGCGTGCGCTTGACCGCGTCGGCCGCTCGCTCCTTGTCGAGGGACTTGATGCCGAGCAGCGCCGCGGATGCGTGGAGGCGGCTCAGGTGTGCGTCGAGATCGACGGGCACCTCGTCCCAGGTGCGGAACACCTCGAACACGCCGTCGCCGTACAGAAAGCCGCGATCGAAGACGGACACCACGGCGTGTTCGGGCGCGACGAGCAGACCATCGATGGAGACCGCGATCATCGAGGCGACCGATTTGAACCGCCAAACGCGCGCGAGACCAGCCCGAAAACGTTTTTCTGTTCCGGCCGTCTTCTCGTCTGGGGGCCTTCTCGCTCGCTACGGGGCGGCCTCGCCGAGCACGTCGAGCGCGGCGCGCAGATCGACCTCGGCCGCGAGCCGCCAGGGCTCGGCCCCGGCGGGCGGAGTGAATCCGCCCGCCTCCGCATCGGGCCCGGCGGGCGGAGTGAATCCGCCCGCACCCGGCCGGGCGGGCGCACCGACCGCGAGGCTCGCCTGGTACGCGGCGACGGCCTTCTGGAGGAAGCCATACGCGCCGGCGCGCAGCGTACGCCGCAGGTCCGGGCCGATCGGCTCGACGAGCAGGCCGACGGCGAGGTCGTGATACAGCGTGCCGATCCGGTACTCGGCCGCGATCTGCGTGACCCCGCCGTGCTCGGCGATCGCGCGATAGCGGCGCACGACGGCGGCGGTCGCGTCCTCCTTCTCCCAGACCGCGAGGCGCTGGCGAGGTCGCATCGCGTGGACATGGGCGAGCGCGCGCTCCGCGGAGGCGAACGCCTTGGCGACGTCCGCCGAGACCCCGGGGAGCGGCGTGCCGAGCTTGGGGCCGCGGATATCACCCGCACTGCTCCCGGCGACGATCTCGGCGCGCACCCGATCGGCGCCCTCGCTCACCGACGGATCGGCCGGCGCGAGCGCGGTGGCACGTGCGATCAGATCACGCGCCCGCCCGCTCTTGCCCGCGCGCGCCTCGAGCTGCGCGAGGTGGAGCGCCGCCCGCGCGGCGACCTCCGGCGGCACGTCCGGCGCCGATAGCACCTGCTCGTAGGACGCGCGCGCCGCGGCGACATCACCGGTCAGCTCGGCGAGCACGCCATCGCCGAACGCGGGCGCGGCCGTGTCGAGGTCGGTGTGGATGCCGGCCGCCGGATCGGCGGTGCTGCTACCGCGCGCCGGCGTGTCGAGCTGAGTGGTCGGGTGGTGCTGGTCGTCACCGCACGCGACCAGCGCGATCAGCAAACTCAGCGCGGCGCCGACACCAGAGCGTTTCCCACCGGATGGTTGGTACCCTGATGCCGGCGCCATCGCCTCGCCCACATCCTTGATAGCAAGGCGGCGGGCCCGGCGGATGACGGCTTCGTATCCGGCTGTCACGCTCTCGCAAAACGTTGTCACGATCTTGTCATCGCGCCGGCCCAGCGCACCGCGTCCCGCGCCACGTCGAGCTTGTAGCCGGCGCCGTGAATCGTCACCAGGTAGCGCGGCTTGTCGGGCTCGTCCTCGAGCGCGCGCCGCAACTTGACCAGGTGGTTATCGACGGTCCGCGTGTTCGGGTAGTCCTCGTAGCCCCAGGCCTCGTCGAGCAGCACGTCGCGGCTGACCACCTCGCCGGGCCGGCGCGCGAACACCTTGAGGATGGCGAACGCGCGGCTCGGCAGCTCGACGCGCTTGCCGGCGCGCAGCGCGACCAGGCCGACGAGATCGATCTCGATATCGCCGAACGCGAGGCCGACCGGCTCCGCGGCATCGCCCTGCGCGCGGCGCAGGACCGACGCGACGCGCGCGAGCAGCTCCATCAGCGAGAACGGCTTGGTGACGTAGTCGTCGGCGCCGAGCTCGAGCCCGCGCGCCCGATCGAGCTCCGCGCCGCGCGCCGACAGCATGATGACGGCGACGCCCCGCGCGCGGCTGCCGCGGATCCGCCGGCACACCTCGAACCCGTCGATGTCGGGCAGCATCACGTCGAGCACGACGAGGTCGAACCGCCCGCTCGCCGCGCGCTCCGCGCCCTCGCCGCCGCGGCTCACCGCCTCGACCTCGTAGC
>DAIRFU010000790.1:0-3146 GCA_036794935.1 Kofleriaceae bacterium
CACGACGGTCGCCGACGAGAATGCCGTGCGTCCGCCGGACCTCGTGCATCGCGAGGCGAGGGGTTCAGATCAGCGAGCGATTCGAGGATGGCACCGCCGGTCCCGTCGAGCTGCCATACGACGAAGCATTGACCGTCACGCTCGCGCGCGATCTCGAACTCGTCGGCGAGCTCGGCGGGGAGGGCGACTCGATCGAGGTGCCCCTGGAGTACGTCGACGCCGACGAGATGCGGACGATGCTGGACCGTATCGCGAAGGCGATGAATGACGGCGGCGGGCGGTTCGTCGCCGAGGTGGGTCATGACCGGTTCCTGGTCGAGGTCGCGCGGGAACGCGCGGTGACGCGCAGGCTCGTACTCGCGACCGAGCCCGAGCTCGTCGCACGGCTGAGGCGTGGCCAGTACACGGTGGTGCCAGCTCCGTCGCGCAAGCCCGGCGACAAGTACGAGCAGTCGCTGTACTGGCCTGGCTCGATGCTTCAGTTCATCCAGGAACAAGCGACGCGCACCGATCGCAGCCTGTCGAACCTCGTGCAGCTCGCATTCGCGAAGACACGCGAGGCGATCGCCGCGAGCAATCGCGGCGAGCTCGAAGCTGCGAAGCGCAGCTTGGAGGGCGACAAGCGCAAGCAGACGCTCTACTTCTCGGGCGAGATGCTCGACGCGATGGAAGCGCAAGCCGCACGGCTCGACAGCTCGCTTTCGTTCGTGGCGCAATGCGCGGTGGCGTTGGCGCGCGACGCGATTCTCGCGCTCCCCGAAGCCGAACCCGCCTGACTGGAAGAATGGTTGGACGTCGAGCACGACGCCCACGCGTCTCCGCGCTCGTGCGGACGGTGCGACGTGCGATAGTCGTGCGATGTCCAGGTGGAATATCGCGGTCGTCCTGGTCGTCCTGGTCGTCCTGGCCGTCGTGACGATGGGCTGCGCGAGGTCCGGCGACGAATGCGAGCGCGCGCTCGCGCGGCTCGAGAGGATCGAGAAGTCGCAGGGCCTCCCCGTGGCGAGCAAGGCGACGACCCAACGGATGCTCGAGAGTTGCCGCACCGGCAAGTACGCCTCCCACGACCCGGTACTGCGGTGCGCGATGGATTCGGCCACGGACGATTCCGCCGCTGACTGCATCGGTCGCTCGTTGAAGGATGTGGTGAAGCCGTCCGCCGATAGTCGAGCGGGCGGGTCTGGTCTGAATCCTCTCCTTCCAAATCATTGAGCGAAATGGCGTCAGGCCCCATTCCTGCCATTCCTCCTTCTGGATTCGTACCCGACGCCCCCGCCGATGGTGCATGTCATGCTTGCACCGTGAACATCCGCTTGCTGTCGACCGCAGGGCTCTCCGACGCCGATCGCATCGCGTTGCGCCGCCTGTTCGACTCCGCGTACGGCGGCGACTTCACCGATGACGACTTCGACCGCGCTCGGCGGCTGGCACGCGATCGCCGGCGACCTCGCAGCGCCGATCGCGCACGCCGCCGTGGTCGCGCGCTCCCTCTTCATCGATACGCGCGAGCTGCGCACCGGCTTCGTCGAGGCCGTCGCGACGCTCCCGAGTCAGCAGCGCACCGGTCTCGGCTCGCGCGTGATGACCGCCATCGCCGGCGTGATCCGCGACCGCTTCGAGCTCGGTGCGCTATCCACCGGCGAGCACGCGTTCTACGAGCGCCTCGGCTGGGAGCGCTGGCGCGGCCCGAGCTATGTCCGCGCCACCGACGGCACGAGGACACCCTCGGCCGACGAGGACGGCGCGATCATGATCCTGCGCTGCACGGCCAGCCGCGAGATCGATCTCGCCGCCCTGATCGCCTGCGATGAACGGCCCGGCGATAGCTGGTAGGCGAAATGGGTCAGACCCCATTCTTCACATTCTTCCCGCTACGAAAGAAACCCGCCTGCTGCTCGGCGGGTTTCGCCTCTTCGGAGTGACGAGCCGGAGGGCGGCCGGCCACGCGGTTTCGGCAAGAGCCCGCTGGCTGCCGCGGCATCGCGGGTGAGCCCAGACCTCTCGTGTTGGTGCGCGAGCTCCTCACTATTCGCGAAGCCGGCCAGCGCGAGTCCGGCGGACACGTCGAGCCAGTTCGGCGTGGCAGTCGCGCCGACGTAGGCGCGGTGGCTCGTCCAGTCACTCTCGAGTGGCCTGTCGACAATCCCGGCGCGCACGGGATTGTCATGAATGTAGGTGATGAGCCGCGCGTAATTGTTCGAGGTCACCGTGATCACATTGGGTCCCTTCACGAAGACCGCGCCGATCCGTTCGCGGCGAAGGTTGAGCCAGTTCGCGAACACCGTGTGCATCGGGCGCATCCACGACGCCAGCGTGTCGGTCCCGGCGATCAGCCCAAGATGAATGTGGCTGCTCATGATCGCATACGAGAAGCAAACCCAGTCCGTCTCACTGACCGCCGTGCCGAGTAGTCCCAGATATGTCCGTCGCTCGATCGCAGACTCGATGAACCACTCCTTCGCGACGAATCGCGAAATCACGTGGTAGATGACGCCAGCTTCCATCGAGCCACCTCCGCGTGTCATGCATCGGGCCTACACCGCCGCCCTGACAACCGCGTCACTCTTCTGCTGCGCAGGCCGCCATGCAAGCGTCCGGATCTCGGACGTCGCGACATTGATGCCACGGCGGCCATGGCTGCGCCGTCGCTCAAGTGCGCGAACCGTCGTCGCGCGCGTCCGGCCCTCGGACCGCAAATTGTGAACTCGACGAAAAATAGTCCGACTATTTTCCGCTGCCGCGTTTCGCGCCTAGTTCCGCGCCGCCTCCTGCTCGGGCAGATGTCGCCTTTCGTGCGGCAACCTTTTTTCGACTCGGCGACCTGGTCGCCGAGCGGCTCTCGGCCAACCGAGGTTCGTAGGCGGCCGCGACCTTCTTCGGGACACACATCCGCCACGCGCCCACGACGAGCGCCGAGAGCTCGTCGCGTTCGAGCGCCTCGAGTCGGACGCAGACCCAGTTGAAGCGGAGGTCGGACTGCTCGGGGAGGAGGAATTTGTCCGGATCCGATTCGACCAGTGCGTCGCGTAGCTCCTTCGGGAATCCGAAGCCCATGATCGCCTCGTCGCGCGAGAACGCGACATAGACCAGCGTGCCGACCCGGAACTTCACACGGCCTCGCACCACGGCCTCGTACGAGCGGGGCA
>DAIRFU010000174.1:0-11350 GCA_036794935.1 Kofleriaceae bacterium
CGCTCGCCGCGGCCCCCGCGTGGATCCGCACGGCGTTCGCCGGCGAACCGTCGAGCAAGTCGCTGGTGTTCGACGCGTACCGTCGCGCGCGACGCGCGCATCGGCCGCTGCTGATCTTCGTGATCCCCGCCGATCCGGGCGTGCGCTGGCCCCGCGGCCACGCGATCGGCGCGTTCCTCAGCCACGGAACCGACGCGGAGCTCGCACCGCTGGCGAGCTGCGAGGTCGTGTGCGCGACGGCCGACCACATTCACGATCTCGTCCCGAAGGCGCCCGCCGGCGAACCGCTGGCGCTGCTCGTCGATACCACCAAGGTTCCGGCGACCGTCCGCGTGATCGCGGTCCAGCTGGCCGATCCGCAGGCTGCGCTGCGCGATGGTCGCGGCGATGGCGGCTGGGACGAGACGAGCCGGCGCGCCGGCGAGGTGGTCGAGAAGAACATCGAGCGCATCGGCGTGGCGCTGCGTGACGCGCTCGGCTCCGCGGATCCGAAGCTCGCGGCGAAGGTGCGTGCCAGGCTGTCGGCCCACGAGGTCCCGGGGGCGCGGTGGGCGATCTCCGGCGGATGCGGCATGACGTTCGAGCACCCGACCAAGCAGGAGGAGGAGGACCAGGTCGGCATCGCCTGCGGCATGGGGTTCGTGCCGGAGAAGTCGCGCCGGTTCCTGTACCTGCTCGCGCAGCCCGAGAAGCGTTGATCCCCGTCGGCCTGAGCCTCGCGCCCGACGTCGTCTATCTCGATCTGCTCCACGACGTGATCCGCGACGAGGCCGAGTACTACGAGGTCGCGCCCGAGACCCTGTGGCGCCGGAGCGCACAGGGGAGTCTCGAGCCCAACGGCTTTCACCGGGCGTTTCGCGAGCTCGCCGAGGAGCAGCGCAGACCGTTCGTCGCGCACGGCGTCGGCCTGTCCATCGGCGGACTCGCGGCCCGCGACGACGCGCGTCGCGCGACCTGGCTCGAGCGCATCCGCGCGGACCACGACGTGTTCCACTTCGCCTGGTACACCGACCACCTCGGAGCGTCGGCGCCCGCCGGGCTCGCGATGACGCTGCCGCTGCCCGTGCCGATGACCGACGCGAGCGTGGCGCAGGCCCGCCGCGCGCTCGGCGAGCTGCAGCGGATCGTCCCCGACGTGGGCGTCGAGAATTCGGTGTTCTATTACCACCTCGGCGATCCGCTCGACGAACCCGCGTTCCTGCGCCGGATCGTCGACGCGCCGGGCCATCACCTCCTGCTCGATCTCCACAACGTCTACACGACCGCGCAGAACGCAGGCTGGGATCCGCGGGCGTACCTCGCGCGCCTGCCTCTCGAACGGGTGATCGAGATCCACCTGTCGGGTGGCAGCGAGAGCCCGGCCGCGTGGCTGTCGAGTGGCCGCTCGCTGCGCCTCGACAGTCACGATCACGCCGTTCCGGAGCCGGTGTGGACGCTGTTCGACGAGGTGTGGCCGCGGTGCCCGAACCTGCGCGGGGTCACGCTCGAACGCATGGAGGATACGGTCACGGTTCCGGAGGTGGCGGTGATTCGCGACGAGCTGCGCCGCGCGCGCAAGGCGCTCGGCCGATGAGTGACGACGAGCTCGTCGAGCAGGTGCTGGCGACCGCGCTGACCGCGCGCGACCCCGGCGCGGCGCTCGCGGCGACGGCGCACGATCCGCGGCTGCCCGCCGAGGCGAAGCGATGGCTCGCGGCGATCGACGCGGATGGGTTCCGGATCGCGGCCTTGCTCGTCGCGCGCCTCCGCTTCGAGCGGCTGCTCCACGGTCACCCCGCTGTCGCGAGCTGGCTGGAGCACGATGCCGAGGGGGTGACCGAGGCGTTTCGTCGCTACCACGCGGCGATCGCACCCACCGCGTTCTTCCCGCCCGACGAGGCGCGCCTGTTCGACGCCTGGCTCGCCGCGAGCGGCACGACGATTCCGTAGGCCCGCGTCAGCGCCTGCACGAGAGCCGCACCGCCGCTACAGATCGAAGCCGATGGCCGAGCGCAGCCACACCCGGCCGTACGGTTCGCCCGGCATCAGGTCGTGGCCGGCGGAGGTGAGCCGGCCATAGGCGCCGAACGACCACCACGCCTTGTCGAACGCGAGCAGCACGGCCGGTCCGACGTAGACGTGCGGGCCGAGCCCGAACGTGCGCGTCGCCGGCGACGGGTTCGTCGGGTACTCGCTGCGCAAGAAGCCATCGATGCCCACGTGGTAGCGCGGCGTGATCTCGTAGGTGACACCCGCCGACGGGTTCAGCACCCACTCGCGCTGGCCGGAGAAGTACAGCTCGTACTCGGCCGACAGGTTCGCCGCGACCCGCAGCGAGTCGAACCGGCGATCGAGCAGGACCTTGGCCTCGATCTCGATCTCGCGCTCGTTCTCGGTCAGCTCGCCGTAGATACCGACGTCGACCGGCCACTGGCCCGGCTCCTCGTTCAGCGTGTAACGGAGCCGCTGCTTGAGGCCGGTGCCGGCGCCGGCGAGGAAGGTGGTACCGGCGAGCTGATCGCCGAGTGACGGCGCGAGCGTGACGTAGACGCCGAGCTCGAGCCGGTCGGTGAGGCCGATCTCGAGCTCGAGCTGCAGCGCGCTCGCGAGGTACGAGGTCTCCTCGGTCGTCGCCGGTGAGATCGCGCGCAGCGGGACCAGATCGGCGAACAGCTCGAGCTCGGCGCCGCCGGCCGGCTGGGTGTCGGTGGTGTACGTGAACGGCAGCGCGCGAGGGTTTGCCTCGGCGGCGGTGGCGGCGAACAGGACGGCGAATGTGAGGATGCGCATCAGAAGTGGAGGGTGGGCGAGCACACGAAGTCGTTGCCGGCGCATTGCGTGTGGCAGCTGTTGCACGCGTCCGGATCGCCGCCGTAGCTCTCGCCGTTCGGCGGACCGAGGCCGCGCCAGACGATCGTGGTCGGATCCTCGATGATCTCGAACCACTCCCAGTCGCGCGCACCGCCGCGGTTGTAGCCACCCCCGCGCTTGACCTTGGCGAAGATGTTGAGCGCGCCGGTCTCGCGGGCCTCGAGGATGATCGTGCCGACCGGGAACTCGGTGGTGCCGGCGGGCGGGACCTCGTTGATGTAGAGCGTGCGCGCGCCGAGCGCCTCGGGATCCTGCGTGCCGTCGTCGACCGGGCCGTCGCTGTGGAACGACGTCCAGTCGCGGAAGCCATCGAACGACGACGCGAACGCCAGGAACGAGTCGCCGCCCGTCCCGGTGCCCGGCTCCTCGGTGCCGCAGCCGGCGCCGGCGACGGCGAGGGCGATGGCGAGCGACAAGACGATGCCGCGCATCACTCTTCCACGAACTGCGCGAACCCGAGCAGGTCCGCGATCTCGTTCATCTGGGTGACGATCGACTCGGGCTTCGCCGGATCGGTCGCGGCGTGGACCTCCTGCCAGATGTGGCCGAACGGCGTCGCGAGGTCCTCGCTCGACGGCGCGTCGGAGCTCCACGTCGCCGGCACCGGCGGCAGCGCGTCACCGGGCGTCGCGTCGTAGAGCCCGGCGAGGTCGACGAACGTCGCCTCGATCTTGGCATCCGGTGCGTCGCCGCCCTCGGCCGCGATCCAGCCCTGGAACAGGTCATAGACCTTGCGCGTGCCGGCGAGATTGTTGCGCAGATCGAACAGCGTGACGTTCGCGTAGCGCGACTCCTCCTCGCCGGTGGCCGCGAGGTTCACCTTCTCGCGCTGCTCGTTCATCAGCCCGACGAGCCCGATGTACGCGGTGCCGACGTCGATCGCGGCCGGCGCCCACTGGGTATGCAGATCGTCGGCGTCGGTGATCAGCTGGCCGACCAGCTCGGTCTTGAACGCCATCGCCTCGGCCTCGGTCGCCGGATAGGCGGCGGCGACATAGCCGGGCAGGCTCGACTCGAACGCGATCACCTCGTCGCGAATCTCGGGTGCGAACAGGATGCGCTCGATCGAGTGCATGCCGGTCGCGCCGGTGCCATCGAACAGGTTCGCGTCGCCGGCGGCGCCGAGCTCGACGAGGTAGTCGTCGTAGCGCGCGTCCATCGCGAAGTCCTGATCGGGGAACAGCGGTGCGGTCGCGCCCTCGACCAGCTCGTACGCGACGCGCGCGCGCCGCCACGCGTCGCGCATCGCCGTGATCGCGGCGGCATCCGCCGTCTCGTCCCACGCGTGCGTCGGTGCGGCAGCCTGGAGGTCGCGCGCGGCCTGCGCCAGATCCGCGAGGTCCGCGGCGATCGAGGCGTGCATGTCGCGGGTGACCTCGGCCTCGAAGTCATTGTCGGACGAATCGCCGCACGCGGCGGCGACCAGGGAGGTGGCGAGCAGGGACGTGACGTACAGCTTGTTCATAGGGCCTCGACAAACGTGAGCAGGGTTTCGCGATCGGCCGCCGCGAGCGCGCGGAACGCATCCGCGGCGCCGCGGGCCTCACCGTCGTGCGCGAGGATCGCGTCCTCGACCGAGCCGGCGCGGCCGTCGTGCATGAACGTGCGGATGAACCGCAGGCCGATCAGCGGCGCGGTGCGCCAGAACGCGGAGCCGGCCATGCCGTCGGTGACGCCGTCGGCGAGGTCTGGCCCCATGTCGTGGAGGAGCAGGTCCGTGTAGACGGGCGCGTCGATGTCGGCGAGCTGCGCGATCGGATAATCGGCGCGGGTGCGCATCGCCGGCACGTGACAGGCGCTGCACGCGGCGGCATCGAACAGCTCGGCGCCGCGGTCGCTCAGCCCGACCCGGCGGGGGATCGCGATCCGGCGCAGGTAGAACGTGATGCGATCGATGTGCTCGATCGTCATGTCGACGCCGGGCCGATCGTCGTCGGCGAGTCCGTCGGGGTTCGGCAGCTCGTCGGGGCGCATCGGCGACGTCAGTCCCATGTCGCCCTGGAACGCATCGGCGGTGAACTCGTCGAGCGTGACGATGCGCGCCTTGAGTCCGAAGCGGCCGATCAGGTCCGGCTCGCCCAGGTAGTGATCCGAGAAGGTGGTGTCGGGGTTGGGGACCGCGGAGAACGCGATCCGGTTGATCCGGCCGTGGATGCCGTCGCCGCGCGCGGCCTGCTCGGCGGCGACGCGCTCGATCTCGTCATCCGCGATCGCCTCGAGGTAGCCGCGGCCGAGCACCGGCGGCCCGACGCGGATCGTCAGCTTCGTCATCACGCCGGGCGGCGGCTCGATCGGGGTCGTCGCGCCGGCCGCGAGGCCGCGCCGGATCGTGTGGCCGAACGCGAGGGCCGACTGATCGTCCGCCAGCATCCCGGCGCCGTCGACCACGACCATCTTCTGGACCAGGCCGGCGCCGCGCAGTCCCTCGGCGTGGCACGCCGCGCACGCGCTACGCACGAACAGCGGGCCGAGCCCGTCCGGCTCGCGAAACGGCAGCCCGAACAGGCCATCGCCATCGTCGAAGCGCGCGACGTCGTCTGCCGAGAGCCCGTCGATCGGCACGTCGAACGCATCGACGATCGTGCTCGGTGGATCGTCATCTCCGCCGTTGGTCGCGCAGCCCGCCCCGATCACCACCGCGCCCGCGATCAACATGGATTTGAAATCCACTTTCATTATCGTTCGGGTATCACAGCAACCTTCTGACGGTCAATGCTGTCGTGCCGCGTCCCCCGTGAGCGGGCGAGAACGCTGCGTCAGTTCAAGGAGTTACAGCTCTTGCTGCGGCCCCTGGTTCCCCACAGCTCGAGTGTCGGCCCGAGCCGGTAGTACGCTCGCCAGCCGTAGCGCACGCGCCAGCGCCGCTCGACGACCCGATAGGAATTGCGCGCGTAGCCGGGCACACCGGCGCGGGCGAGCCGATCCTGGAGGACGGGATTGATGAAGTGGGTGGCGCCGCCGGTCGGATCGAGCTCGCACGCGGCCGCGAGCACCTCGCGGGCGAGCGCTCGATCGTCGTCCGTCGCGCGCTGCCGCGACGACTCGGGGCGGCTGCCGTCCTGCGGCCCGCACGGCGAGCACACCATCTCGATGATCGTCTGCCGACGCTCGCGCGCGAGGTTGCGCGTCACCCACGCCACGGCCAGGCGGTGCTCCGGCGGCCCGCCACCGACCTCGCTGCGAATCACGCGCGCGAGTGCCTCGACCTCGTCGACCGGCCGCTCCTCGCGAGCCCGATGCCACCGCCACGCGAGCACGAGGCCGACGAGCGCGGCGATCGCGATCACCACACGCGTGACCCGCTGGCGGCCTCCGAGCTCCCGCGAGATCGCGGTGCCCACGTGCGCCGCGACGAGCGCGATCAACCGGACCGCCGCGGCGACGAGCCACCAGGCTCCGAGCAGCACGTGCTGCCCGACGCGATCGAACGCGTCGGCGAGGTGCGCCATCCGGCCGCCTCCACGCCTCGACCTGCGATGTCGCGGGCTCATCACCATTGTGAGTCGATGAAACGCCGCGGTCGGGGCAACTATTTTCCAGCGCGTGGGCCCCGTTGCACCGCACCGCCGCAGACCCGGGCGGGCCCGATCACGGGTCCAGCCAGCGCGATCCGCGGTCCGGGCGCGCCGATCACGAACCGATCGGTGTCGTGGCGGACACGATGCTGTCTCCCGCCCGCAGGGACACGGTCCACGCTCCCGCGGTGATCGAGACCTCCTGCAGGCGATACGCGACCACCGAGACCTGTGTCACTGCAGCGGGGAGCAGGCCGAGCGCCGCGGTCGTCAGCGTGAACGAGCCGTTGTCGGGGACCCGGCACAACATCCCGCCGGGCGTCGCGCTTGCCGGCACGAGGAGGAACCACATCGTGTCGCCCGCTCCCGCGGTCCAGGTGATCGTCGCCGGCGCGGAGCGCGACAGCGTGTCCGGAAACACGACGTCCTCGAGCGGCTGCGGTGCGACGACATCTCCCGCGAACGCGGGCACGACGTCGCCGGTCGCCGTCACGCTCAGGGTGGCTCCGGGCGCGAACAGATCCGCCGGCGTCTCCGTCGTCGGCGTGTAGGGGTCGTCGGCGCTCCCCTGCGCGAGTGCGAGATCGGTCGTGGTCCCGGTGACCGTGATCGAGCCAGCCGATAGCGACATCGCCGCCATGTCGCTGATCGCGTCGCAGTTGTCCGCGGAGCCGATGCTCTCGAACAGGGGACCGTCGAGGAACATCGCGATCGCGGTCGACGCGTTCAGCGTGCCGTGGACCTCGGCGAGAAACACCTGGCCTTCCTTGGCCGCCGCCGGCGCATCGACGGAGGCGTCGTGCGACGGGGAATCTGGTGTCACGGCCGCATCGAAGGTCGAGGCGCCATCATCTCCACAGCCCACGAGGACCAGCGCGATCGCGAGGAGTCTCTTCATCGCGCCATTGTATCCACCCGCCGGCGCGCCCACGTGGCGAGCGACGGCAATGTGCAGGCGCTCGTACTCACGCCTCGTGATCGGCGTCGGCGACCAGCGCGTACGGCCAGTTCTCGACGCGCGGTGCGGTCGCCGCGAGCGGTGGCACGGTGGTGCGCCGCGACCGCTCGCGATCTGCACCCGTCGAGGCCGACGTCGCCACCGGCAGACCGCTGCGATCGAGCACGAACTCGACCGCGCGCACGCGCTCCTGCATCGACACGCTCTCGATCGGCAGGTAGCTGATCGCGTGCTGCTCGAGCATCAGCTTGACCATGCCGTCGATGCGCAGCACCGACTCCCACGACACGCCGGCGCGCACACCGTCCTCCTTGAGGAGGGACTGGTGTGGCCGCAGGAAGAACACGATGCCCTGGCGCACCCAGCCCATGTAGTCGTGGAAGCGCTGGTCGTTCATCATGCGCGCCGCGTTGGTCGTGTGCTCGGCGACGTACGCGAGGTTGTCGAACGCGCGATCCGAGACGAAGCGACCCTCGTGGAGCTTCTCGACCGCGACCTGGCGCGCGAACACGCGCTCCTGATACTCGCCGACGAGCTCCATGTCCGTGCGTAGCGCATCGAACCCGGTCTCCATCTCGGCGAGCACCGCGCGGGCGACCTCGCTGATCATCGGCAGCCCGTAGCGGCGGCTGACGTGGCGGCAGAGGGTGGTCTTGCCCGTGGCGTGGCTACCGACGAAGTAGATGCGCATCGCCCACCGGATCTAGCCGATCCCCCTGACAGCGAGTCAGGCGGGGCGGATGTAGAGCGTGCGCCGCGCGGCGCAGGCGGGGCAGCGAAAGCGCAGGACGAGCAGCTCGCCCCCGCCATACCGGACGGTGTCGTCGTCGGCGTTCGTCATCGCGCTGCGGCAACCCGGACAGTGCTGTGCGCGTAACCTCGCGAGCTGACCGGCACGCGCGCGGAGCGCGGTCACCGGGGCCTCGCCGGCGGCGTGGACAGCCGCGGCGGGCGGCGTGCGCGGCACGCGGAGCGCCTCGGGCCGTCGCAAGAGCGGGTACTTGCGATCGAGGAGCACGCCGAGCGCGACGGTGACGAGGACGATCGCGATCGTGCCCGCGATCGTCCCCAGCGTCACGGCGTTACCAGATCGCGCGTCATGCTCGCCACGTCGGGGCACCCGCACAGCGCCATCGCGAGATCGAGCTCGCGGCGGAGCAGCGCGAGCGCGGCGCCGACCCCGTCGCGTCCGCCGGCCGCGAGCCCCCACAGCACGGGCCGGCCCACGAGCACCGCCCGCGCGCCGAGCGCGACCGCCTTGATGATGTCGGCGCCGCGCCGCACGCCGCCGTCGAGCAGCACCTCACCGCGCCCGGCGACCGCGTCGACCACGCGCGCGAGCACGTCGATCGTGGCCGGCGACGCGTCGAGCTGGCGGCCGCCGTGGTTCGACACGACGACACCGGCTGCACCGGCCTCGATCGCGCGTGCCGCGTCGTCGGCGCGCACGATCCCTTTCACCAGCAGCGGCAGCTTCGTGATCGAGCGCAGCCACTCCACGGCGCGCCACGTCAGCGCCGGATCGAGCAGGTCGGCGAAGTACGCCGCGAGCCCGGACTCGGCCTGCGCGCGCGGCAGCTCGGCATAGCCGGCCGCGTGCATGTTCTCGATCCCGATCCCCGCCGGTAGCGCGAAGCGATTCTTGACGTCGCGCTCGCGCCGGCCGAGCAGCGGCGCGTCGACGGTGAGCACGAGCGCGCGGCAGCCGGCCGCCTCGACGCGGCGGACCAGCGCCTCGGTCGCGCCACGATCCTTGTAGACGTAGAGCTGGAACCAGACCGGCCCGCTCGCCGCCGCGACGACCTGCTCGACTGCGGTGTTCGACAGTGTCGACAGGATGAAGATCGTGCCGGCGTCGCCCGCGCCGCGCACGCTCGCGAGCTCGCCGTCCTTGTGGGCGAGCCGGTGAAACGCGGTCGGCGCGACGAGGATCGGCATCGCGACGCGCTGGCCGAGCACGGTCGTCGCCGGATCGCGCGCCGCGACATCGACGAGCACGCGGTAGTGGAGCGGGATGTGCTCGAACGCGGCGCAGTTGCGACGCACGCACGACTCGTCGTCCGCGCCGCTCGCGTAGTAGTCCCACACCATCTGCGGCAGCCGGGCGCGCGCGAGCGCCTCGAGGTCCTTGAGGTTCAGGAGCTCCACGCGTCCTCGAATGACATCGCGAGCAGGATCGGCATCGAGCGCCGACTCTACTACGGATGCTCGATCGCGATGACGCGCTCCGGCATGGCGCGAGCGCGCCGGCCATTCGATCCGCCACCGCGGAGCGAGCTCGTGTGCGCGACAACGATCACCGGCAGATCGAGTTGCCACCAGCCGGCGTCACGGCCGATATGGCCGCGAATCGCGGCGGCACGAATTCTGAATTCTGCCGCGGGCCATGCGCGCCGTGAACAGTGCTCTCGCCGTCTCGATCGTGCTGACCGGCTGCGTCGCCGCGGATCCGGGCGCGGTCAAGGACGAGTTCGCCGACGAGGTCGGACCCTTCCAGGACGAGTTCGGTAACGGCAAGGCGGACCTGTTCGGGCTGAACGTCGATCCGTGCACGTTGCTCGGCCCCCTCGCCGAGCTCGGCGACGATGGCATGCGCTCGGGCCTCGTCGTCGGTGTCGAGGGCGAGGGCGTGCTCGGCGCGGCCGTCGGCTTCGGCGGCTTCGATCTCGTCTGGGACCTCTATCACCAGCAGCTCTCGGTCTCGTCGTATGCCGGCGCCGGCTTCGGCATCCCCGGGGCGGGTGCCTCCGTCTCCGGCTATGTCGGCGCGGCGTTCGGGTTCGAGCAGGGCGTTGCGGAGTGGGATGGCTACATGGTCGGCGCCAGCGCGGACATCAGCCTGCCGCTGCTCCGCGACTTCGTCAGCCTCGAGCCGTCCGTGTTCGTGAGCGGTGAGGACCGCAACGCCGATCACGTCGTCTCGCCGTCGGAGGTGCTCGCGCCGCCGAGCGGCGTCTACGGCTTCACGATGGGCGTCTCGCTCGGCTTCGATCTGTTGCCCGATCCATCGCCGGTCGGTGGCAGCATCGTCGAGGGCCTCTGGCAGCCGTACAAGTCCGCGGTCGGCGACATCTACCGCAGGCTGCAGGGCGTGAAGATGTTCTACGTCAAGGACCTCGAGGTCCGCCTCGTCGATGCCGAGGACGGCGAGGCGTGTCCCGACGCGTGGCCCGCCCAGGAGGGCGCACGCGACTGCGTGATCGAGTTTGGCAACCCGGGCGACAGCTACCTGAAGCGCTCGGTCCACACCGCGTACTCGATCTGTTACCTGACCGGCAGGTGCGCCGTGCCGCTGAGCTGGCCGATGAGTGCCAGCGCGATGGCCGTCGGCGCGCTGCGCTCGTCCGGGCTGTCGTTCTCGCAGATGTGCGAGTAGCCAGCGGCCGACCACGCATAATCCTGCCAACACTTCGCGTCGCGGCGGCAGGATGGGGTGGTGTCGCAATCCAGCCAGGCTCCGAGCGCAGACGAGCTGCTCGCTCATACCGAGTGGCTGACGCGACTCGCGCGCGCGCTGGTCGGCGACGCCGCGGCCGATGACGTCGTGCAGGAGACGTACGAGGTCGCGCTCACCCGGCCACCGAAACGCGAGGGACCGGTCCGGCCCTGGCTCGGCGGTGTCGCGCGAAATGTCGCGAAGATGGCGACCCGCGGGCGCTTGCGCCGCGAGGCGCGCGAGCAGCAGATCTCGATCGACGACGAGCTGCCATCGCCCGAGCAGCTGATCGCGCGCGCCGAGATGCAACAGGCAGTCGGCCGGCTTGTCCTCGAGCTGCACGAGCCGCTGCGTACGACGCTGCTGCTGCGGTTCTTCGAGGGCATGACCGCCGCCGAGATCGCGCGCAAGCAAGGCATCCCGGCCGCGACGGTGCGCTCGCGTCTGAAGGACGCACTCGATCGGATTCGCGCATCGCTCGACACCAGGCACGGTGACCGCCGCGCGTGGTCCGTGTTGCTCGGGCCGCTTCCAGCCGCGCTGCCGCACAAGGCCGCGGTGATCGCAGGAGGACTACTCGTGAAGAAAGTA
>DAIRFU010000175.1:0-10632 GCA_036794935.1 Kofleriaceae bacterium
CGCCTCGCCTACAGGTAGAGCCGCTGATCCTGCTGGTCACGTTCGTACTGGGCGGCACGTACGATGGGGCGCTCGGCAGCGCGGTCACGACCCGGATCGCGAGCGCGCTGCCCCGACCGACGACACGCTTGATCTCGGCTCGCCGGGTGTTCCCGGACGCGTACTACAGCCTCGTGCGCTATGGCCGGCTGACGCTACCGATCGCGGACCGGCACCTCTCGATAAGCGGCACGCCGAGACAGCTGCGCAATCTCGCCCTCGCCCTGCCCCTCGCGGGGGTCGGTCCCGAGCTCGGCCGTTCGTATTGCCGCTATCCGATCGAGGTCGACGTCGCGCCCGGTTCGGTCACGGTGTTGACACTGCTGCCTCAGGTGCGCTTCACGCTCGATGGCTTGACGCTGCACTGCAGGTACGAATCCGTGATTGGACCTGTCGCGAGTGAGGTGATCTGGGACTTCGGCGATCGCTCGGGGCTCGTCGGCGGCACCGACGTACAGCACGTCTATGGACGCGCCGGGCGATACGAGCTGAGGCTCCGCCTCGTGCACGACTCTCGCCTGATCGAGTACCGAGCCGCGGTCGTGGTCTCCGCGCAGCACGCGGTGACCGAGCCGCTCGTCGTGATTCCGACCTTCACGGCAACATCGGCGACCTCGGATGGAACGGTGCCCGTGACGATCTCTGTAGCTGCTACTTTCGGCGTCACGATCGATTGCAGGACTGGCGACCAGCGCGCGCGATCTCTCGGCTCGAGCGCGGAGATCGCGCTCTCGCCTGGGCGGCATGTCCTCCGGATCGTAGCGATGCGCGGGTTGTCCGCACACTTCTTCGGCGACCAACGCTACGCGCCAGAGGATCTCGTCGTGCTCGATCATGGTCGGGCCACGACGAGCCGCACCTACGATAGCGATGGCAACGAGACCACGCCGAGCCTCGATGCCTTCTCTTCGCACGTGTTCGGAACTCGCGTGCTATCGCCCGTCGATCGCTGGACCCTGGACCTGCCGCTGTCCAAGAACGCGTGGTTTCGCTCGGTGTCGGCCGGCGATGTCGAGCAAACCGACTGTTCCGAGCTCTCGGACGCCGTGCTCGTACTCGACTACATCGCCGAGTGATCGCGATCAGACAGCTCGGACGCTCGGCCGCGCCTCGGGCGAGCCCAAACGCGCTCAATCCATCCAGTGGTCCTGCTGGGTCGGCGCTCCACCATCGTGCCAACCACGGCGCGTAGTAGCGCGCGCCGTGGTAGGCGAGGCCGCTCTCCTCGTCGCGCTCCATGCCGGTGAACCGGTAGCGCTTCCTCGCGAAGCTGCCGAAGCTGGTTTCGCCGTAGGGTGTGAAGTCCTCGCGGCTGACCGGCGTGCCGGAGCCATCGAGCACGGCCGCACTGCTGCCGAGGTGGTCGCCGAGCTGGTACTGGACCGCCGGCGAGGGATCGCCGGGTGCGGCGGGGCCGACGCGCACGAGCGCGACCCGCTGCTGGTCATCCATGACGTGGACGTGGTTGTTCTCGCCGCTGGCCCAGCGATGGTGCTCGAAGATGCCGTCGATGTAGTGCGTGGTCTCGATGGCGCCGCCTTGCTTGCGCACGAGCTTCTTCACGCGCTGGCCGGCGTCGTCATAGAGGTACTGCGCGTGGACCGTGGGCTCGGCGCCGATGGTCTGCGTGCGGAACGCCTTCAGCTGGCCGGCATGGTTCCACTCGAACTGGCGCGATGTCGACTCGCTGACCGTGTTGCCGTTAGCGTCCATGGCATACGGGATCGTGGTCGAGCCGATGTGGAGCGCTTCGGCGCGCCCGGGGATGACGTCGTCGCGCTCGGCCAGTACATCGCGGCGCCGGTGCGCTTCGTGTTCCCCGAGGCGCCGATCGAGCTCGGCGGCCTGTACGGTGACTCGCGCGCGTGGTGGCGGCTCGATCTCGCCCGCCTCGAGGAGGACCTGCGCACCGGCAAGATTCACGTGCTCGACGGCGTCGGCACGCTACTCGCCGCTACTGGCAGTACGTCGCGGTGAGCGCGAGGGTGTCGAAGAAGAACGACGTCGCGAAGCTGTCGTCGCTGGAGCTCGTCAAGCGCAGGCGGACGGTCTGCCCCGACAGGTCCGTCGTGAACGTCTTGTCGATCGCTGTCCACGCCGTTTTCGGTGCGGCGTTCGACAGCGCCAGCGCGGCCTCGATCGGCGTCCCGTTGGTCTGCGTCAGTCCGACCTGAGCCGTGTCGTAGGGCGTCGTGCCGGACTCGTCGGTGCGAACGTCGTAGTAACCGGTGAGGCGGAGCTGCGTTGTCCCCGCCGGAATCGTGATGTCCTGGTACAGCACGTCGGTGACGCTGCCGCCGGCGGTCGGGGCGATGAAGCCACCGAGCCACGCTTTGTAGGGCGCGCTCTGTTCGGGAACGCCGTCCTGATCTGTGATGAGCGGGTACGCGTTGTCGATGCGTTGCTCGCTCCAGCCGATACCGACCGGCGACAGATCGAACGCCGGGTTCTGCAGCAGCTGGATCGTCATCACGGTGCACACGTAGGCATCGGGAGGCGCGTCGGGCGGTGCATCCGGCGGCGCATCGGGAGGCGCGTCGATCGGCGCGTCGTCGGGCACGTGCGGCTCGGCATCGACCATGGCATCGACCGCGGCATCGGCGGGCACCTCCGAATCGACCGGCGGCGTCGTGATGTCGCCGTCGGCCGGGCCGAGCGTGCTCTGCCCCGACGCGCAACCAACCAGCAAGAGCGCGGCCCAGTACCTCATCGTGTGCAGCGGCATATCCCGAGTCCGAATCGGTTTCAACGAACAAATGAGGGCCCGGGGGGCCACCACGCGGGTCCCCGGGCCGATCTGTGCTCGATCACACGGCCGCGCCGGCCATCACGCGCCGGGCCACCGCGGCCGCCGGGCGCCAGCCGCCGCGCAGGACCCGGAGCCAGAATAGCGCCGCGCCGGCGACGATCTCGACGGCGAGGCCGATCCAGCCGCCGACCACGCCGAGGCCGAGGTGCATGCCGAGCAGCCAGGTCAGGGGCGGCGTGGTCAGCCACGAGGTCGCGATGCCGACGATCGCGGCGTAGCGGACGTCGCTGGCCCCGCGCAGCACGCCGCGCGCGATCACGTTCGCGGCGTCCGCCACGAGGAACGCGAGCCCGACATAGACGAGCAGCGTCGCACGCTCGGCGAGCGCACCGTCCCCGGCGGCCATCGCGGTCGCGATCGTCCTGCCGAGCACGGCATAGCCGACGAGCACGGCGGTCGAGTAGCCGGCGCCGATCGCGAGCGCGCGCCGGGCCACGCGCGGCACGAGCGCGTCGTTGCCCGCGCCCACGGCCTGGCCGACGAGCACGGCGGCGGCCTCGGCGAGCGCGTGCGCCGGCAAGAACGACACGTTCATCAGGTGGAGCACCATCTGATGAGCCGCGGCATCGACCGCCGACATCCGCGCGACGAGCACCGTCAGGATCAAGAACGAGCCGACCTCCATGATGAACTGGAGGCCATTCGGCACGCCCTGCGCCCACACCTCGCCGGCCGCGATGCGGGTCCAGCGCAGCTTCGCGAGCTGCCCGCGCATCGGCCACGCGAGCATCGCCAGCTCGGTCGCGTTGCCGGCGATCGTCGCGTACGCGGCGCCGCGCACACCCCAGTCGAGGCCGAGGATCAGGATGACGTCGAGCGTGATGTTGACCGCGTTGCCGGCGAGCGACGCCCGCATCGGCGCGCGCGTATCACCGACGCCGTAGCGCGACTCGCGCAGCGCCGCGTAGACGAGCACGAGCGGCGCGCCGAGCGAGCGGATGCCGAGGTACTCCGCCGCGAAGTGACCGGCGCGCGCCGTCGCGGTCAGCTGCGCGAGCAGCGGCGCGATCAGCAGGCCGGCGAGCAGCGCGGCCACACCGAGCCCGAGGGCGAGCACGAGCGCCGCACCGACGAGCTCGGGGATGCGATCCTCGCGGCCGGCGCCGACCGCCTGGGAGACCAGGGTCTTCGCGCCGCGCAAGAGGCCGATGCCGAAGCACACGAGCGCGAAGCCGACGACGCCCGCGAGGCCGACGCCGGCCAGCTCGTCGGCGCCGACCTGCGCGACGAACGCGGTCGACGCGAGCGTCATCGCCGAGAACGAGACCATCGAGACCGTGATCGGCCAGGCCAGGCGCAACAGGGCGCGCCCGGGCCGGTCGGACCAGGAGAGGGAGATGGAGGGAGTGCCTAGCAGCGCAGACATGGGGGTGCCCCTACACAGGACGAAAGGACCCGCGCGGATCCGACAAAGGCCCGGCTGTTTCGCCGAAAACGAAGAGGGCCCCTGGGGTAGACCGAGGAGCCCGCAGCGGTGAGGTTGCTCTCGATCAGCGCATCGAGCCTGTGCCACCGCGGGCCGTCTCACAGTCGACGATCACGACGATCGTCGGCTGGTACATGCTCGGGGCGCAGCTCATGGGCACACTCTCGCGCATCGCGACGCGATCCGTCAAGCGGGAATGACTGCGCACGTGCGGCGGTTGACAGGCCGCACCGCGTTTCGCACCTTCCAGGCACTTCTCTCATGCAGGAACGATTCACCGCGCTCAAATCCGAAGTTGGCAAGGTCCTGGTCGGCCAGGACGAGATGCTCCACCGGCTCTTGCTGGGGCTCCTGGCCGGCGGCCACGTGCTGCTCGAGGGCGTCCCGGGCCTCGCCAAGACGCTGGTCGTCCGCACGCTCGCCGATGCACTCGACGGGACGTTCTCGCGGATCCAGTTCACGCCCGACATGCTGCCCGGCGATGTGGTTGGCACGCAGATCTACAACCCGCGCGAGGGCTCGTACACGGTCAAGAAGGGACCGGTGTTCGGCAACTTCATCCTCGCCGACGAGATCAACCGCGCCCCCGCGAAGGTCCAGTCGGCGCTGCTCGAGGCCATGCAGGAGCGCCAGGTCACGCTCGGCGATCAGACCTTCAAGCTCGCCGACCCGTTCCTCGTGCTCGCGACCCAGAACCCGATCGAGCAGGAGGGCACGTATCCGCTGCCCGAGGCGCAGCTCGATCGGTTTTTGCTCAAGGTCAAGGTCGGCTACCCGACCAAGGACGACGAGGTGAAGATCCTCGATCGGATGGCGGGCTCGGCCGCCGAGCCATCGGCCTCGAAGGTGATGAACTGCGAGGAGATCCTCGCCGCGCGCGACAAGGTCAAGCAGGTCTTCGTCGACGACAAGCTCAAGCGTTACGCGGTCGACCTCGTCGCCGCGACGCGCGATCCGAAGGCGGCCGGCCTCGCCGCGCTGGCGCCGCTGATCGACAACGGCGCCTCGGTGCGCGCGTCGATCGCGCTCGTCAAGGTCGCCAAGGCGCACGCGCTACTGTCTGGCCGCGACTACATCTCGCCGCACGACATCAAGACGATCGCGCACGACGTGCTGCGCCACCGCCTCCTGATCAGCTACGAGGCCGAGGCCCAGGGCAAGACGACCGACCACGTGATCGCCCAGATCCTCGAGAACATCCCCGTCCCGTAAGCCTCATGGTACCGGCGGAAATCGCGCAAGCGGTCAAGCGCATCCAGTTCGTGACCGGCCGGCAGGTCGCCGACGTCATGGCGGGCGCGTACCTGTCCGTGTTCAAGGGACGCGGCATGGAGTTCGACGAGGTGCGCCCGTACGTGCCCGGCGACGACGTCCGCTCGATCGACTGGAACGTCACCGCGCGCACCGGCGAGCCGCACGTCAAGCGCTTCGTCGAGGAGCGCGAGCTCACCGTGATGCTGCTCGTCGACGTCTCGGCATCGCAGGATTTCGGCTCGGGCCGGCGCAGCAAGCTCGAGGCCGCCGTCGAGCTGTCCGCGCTGCTCGCGCTGTCGGCCGTCGAGAACGGCGACAAGGTCGGCCTGCTCCTGTTCCACGGCGGCGCCGACCTCTACATCCCGCCGCGCAAGGGCGGCAAGCACGCGCTGCGCGTCGTCCGCGAGGTGCTCGCGCGCGGCACGCACGCCGGCGAGGGCCCGCAGCAGCGCACGCTGCTGCCGCGATTCGTGCGGCGCTGGTTCAAGCAGCTGCAGGACAAGACGCGCAACGAGCCGCGGCGTGCGACGAGCATCGCCGCCGCGCTCGAGTTTTGCCGCCAGGTGCTGCCGCGCCGCGCGGTGCTGTTCCTGATCTCGGACTTTCTCGACGACGGCTACCTCGACGTGCTGCGCCACGCGAACCGCAAGCACGACGTGGTCGCCTCGCTGATCACGGATCCGCGCGAGGCCGAGATGCCGCCGGCTGGCCTGGTCACGCTCGAGGACGCCGAGTCCGGCAAGCTACGGCTCGTCGACACCCGCAGCCAGGCGTTCCGCGATGACCTCGCGAGCCGGGCGGCCACGCGCCAGAAGCAGCTCCGCGATCAGCTGCGCGCGACCGGCATGGACCTCGTCGTGTTCGACGCCTCGGGCTCGATGGTCGACCCGCTGCTCCGCTTCTTGCGCGAGCGCGAGCGGAGGCTGCGCCGATGAAGCGCCTGCTGCTGATCGCCGTGCTCGCCGCGTGCGGCAACACGAGCGTGCTCGATCAGGCGAGCACGTCGGCGAGCGAGCCGACCAAGGACGCGATCACGAAGACGGCCGAGAACGGGCCGGTGAAGGCGACGGTCACCGTGTGGCCGGGCGCACCGTCGCTCGGCGAGTCGATCTACCTGCGACTCGACGTCGAGGCACCGGCCGGCATCAGCGTCGACGCGCCGTTCCAGGAGGCCGGCGATCAGCGGCTCGGCCGGTTCAAGGTCGTCGGCTTCGTGCGCGACACCCAGCGCAAGCCGGGCGGTGGCCAGCACCAGCAACAGACGTACACGCTCGAGGCGCCGTCGAGCGGCAAGCAGCGCATCCCGCCGCTGCGGCTCGAGATGGTCGACTCGCGGGGCGACGCGGGCAGCGCGGCCGGCAAGCCGCAGGAGATCCTGACCGAGGAGGTGCCGATCGACATCGCGCCGGTCAAGGCCGAGGCCGTCGACGCGAAGCTGCACGCGGCGGCCGGCAAGCTCGATCCCGACGTCGGCGGCACGCCGTGGTTCCTGATCGGAGCGCTCGCCGGCGGCGCGCTCGTGCTCGCGGTCGGCTCGTTGCTGCTGTGGCGGATGTGGCGCTCCCGCCGCCGCATCGCCGCGAAGAAGTCCGCGTACGACGAGGCCGTGGGCAAGCTGCGCTCGCTCGAGCAGCGCGGCGCGCCGACCGCCGATCTCGCCGACGCGTGGTTCGTCGAGCTGTCCGCGATCGTGCGCAGCTACCTCGAGCACCGCCACGACATCCGCGCGCCGGAGCTGACGACCGAGGAGTTCCTCCAGGTCGCGTCGCGGTCGCCGGAGCTGACCGCCACGCACCGCGCGCAGCTCACGCAATTCCTCGAGCGCTGCGACCGGGTCAAGTTCGCCGGGTATCGCCCGGAGAGCAGCGAGTCGATCGACACGCTCGCCGCCGCGCGCGCGTTCATCGAGGACACGCGCCTGCGGGACGAGCCCGCACGCACCGGCAGGGAGGCCGCGTGACACTGTTCGGCGTCCAGCTCGCGCAGCCGTGGGCGCTGGCCGCGCTCGCGCTCGTCGTGCCCGCGGTGTGGTGGTCGCGGCGATCGGCCGGCCGCGTGCTGTTCTCGTCCTTGCGCGCCCTGCCCGCGGGCGGCCACACCTGGCGCACCCGGTTCGCGTGGCTGCCCGACGCGCTGATCGGCCTCGCGGTGATCGCGCTCGTGATCGGGCTCTCCGGTCCACGTGCCGGCGATCAGAGCTCGCGCGTGCGCCGGGAGGGCATCGCGATGGTGCTCGCGGTCGACGTGTCGGGCTCGATGCGCGCGCTCGATCTGTCCGTGCGCAACCGCGAGCTGACCCGGCTCGACGCGGTCAAGCGCGTGTTCGAGCACTTCGTGCTCGGCGGCGCCGGCCTCGACGGCCGCCCCGACGACGCGGTCGCCCTCGTCGCGTTCGCGCGCTACGCCGACACGCGCATCCCGCTCACGCTCGATCACAGCAACCTGGTCACGGCCGCGCGCCAGCTCGACTTCGCGCGCGAGGACGAGGACGGCACCGCGATCGGCGCCGGGCTCGAGCTCGCGGTGCAGCGGCTGAGCGAGTTCGACGCGCACAGCAAGGTCGCGATCCTGCTCACCGACGGCGAGTCGAACGTCCACGACATCGACGAGGACACCGCGATGGACGACGCGATCAAGGCCGGCGTCAAGGTCTACACGATCGGCGCCGGCACGACCGGCGTCGCGCCGATCCGGGTCGACCGCGGCGACGGCACCACACAGCTCATGCAGATGTCGGTGTCGATCGACGAGACGCTGCTGCGCCGGATCGCCGACCGCACCGGCGGCAAGTACTTCCGCGCCACCGATAACGCGAGCCTGCGCCAGATCTACGCGCAGATCGACAAGCTCGAGCGCACCACGATCGAGGAGGCTCGCTTCACCGAGTACCACCAGTACTACGTGTGGTTCGTCGCGGGCGCGATGGCGGTCCTCGCGCTCGCGTTCGTGCTGCGCGGCAGCGTGCTGAGGAGGTTGCCCTAGTCATGTCGGCGCTGTTCGACTGGCGGCCGCTCTATCCCGAGCGCATCCACCTGGTGTGGGCCGCGCTCGCGATCGTCGGGATCCTGTTCGTGCTCGAGCTGCGCACGCGCGGCGCACTCGCCTCGTTCCTGTCGCCGGTGATGCAGCGCCGGCTGACGGCGCAGGCGAGCTTCCAGCGCACGATCGTGCGGCTCGGCCTCGTGCTGCTGTCGCTGCTCGCGGGCGTCGAGGCGCTGATGCGGCCGCAGGCTCCCGGCGAGACCGAGACCGTGACGGTCTCGCGCGCGTCCGCCGACGTGATGTTCGTGCTCGACGTCTCGCGCTCGATGCTCGCCGAGGACGCGGCACCAAACCGGCTCGCCCGCGCGAAGGCCGAGATCAGCCAGCTCGTCAGCCGGCTCGAGCAGCACCGGGTCGGGCTCGTCGTGTTCGCCGGGCGCGCCGTGCAGGTGTGTCCGCTGACGCCCGATCACTCGTTCTTCACGACCGTGCTGAACACGATCGATACCCGCAGCGCCGGCAAGGGCGGGTCGCTTGTCGGCCAGGCGATCCGCGCCGCGCTGCGCGGCTTCCCGGGCGGTCAAGGCGCCAAGCTGATGGTGCTGATCAGCGACGGCGATGACCAGAACGACTATGACACCCAGGAGGCCGCGAAGGCCGCGCAGGCCGCCGGCGTCAAGATCGTCGTGGTCGGGCTCGGCAGCGAGCAGGGCAGCCAGATCACGCTCACCGATCCGCAGATCGGCGCGAAGACCACCCTGATGTACGAGGGCAAGCCGGTGATCAGCAAGCTCGATGGCGATGCGCTGCGCAAGATCGCGCTGACGACCGAGGGCGCGTATGTCCCGGCCGGCACGAGCGCGATCGATCTCGACTCGATCATGGAGAGTCACGTGAGGCCGATCGTGCGCGCGGCCGCCGAGGCCTCGGTGCGCTCGATCCCGGCCGAGCGCTACGCCTGGCCCGTGCTCGCCTCGCTCGTCTGCCTGCTCGCCGCGCTGTGGGTCGGCGCCGGCGCCGGCGATCGGAGGATGCGATGAGAGCGCTGATCGTGCTCGTGCTCGTCGCCGCGTGCTCGCACGGAGAGCACCGTGCCGCGCGCGAGCAGTACAACCAGGGTATCGAGCTGCTCGCGAAGGGCGATCACGAGGCCGCCGAGAAGGCGCTGCTCGAGGCGCGCAGCACGGCTGGCGTCGATCCCGAGCTGCGCTTCCGCGCCGCATACAATCTCGGCCTCGCGTACGCCGAGCACGCCGAGAAGGTCAAGACCGGCGAGAGCCCCGACCTGACGAAGGCGCTCGAGCTGACCCAGCAGGCCGTCTCGTGGTTCGCCGACGCGGCACGCCTGCGCAAGCACGACGCCGACACGCTCGCGAACCTCGCGATCGTACGCGCGCGGGCCCAGGCGATCGGCGACGAGCTGCGCAAGGGCGAGAGCAAGCTCGAGGCGCGCCTCGACGCGGTGATCGGCGATCAGCGCGGCGTCCTCGACGAGGCGCGCGGCGCGTGGCTCGCGATCAAGCAGGCCGGCGGCGCCGACCCGCTCGCGCAGCAGGGAGCGCTCACCCACCTCGCCGACCGGGAGCGTGGCATCGTCGCGGAGGCGGGTGTGATCGGCGACCTCGCCGCCGACGAGATCGACACGATCGGCAAGAAGGCGGAGGACCAGCGCAACGATCAGGAGAAGGTGCGCGTGGTCCAGCTCAAGAACCTCGACCTCTACCTCGCCGAGGCACGCACCCGGATCTCCGAGGCGCGCCGCAAGCTCCAGGACCTCGCCGCGGAGGACGCGGTCGGACGCGCCGAGGCTGCGTTGATCGCGCTCAAGCGCGCGCGAGAGCAGCTCCTCGATCCGATCACCGTGCTCCGCGAGGTCGCGAGCGAGCAACTCGTGCTCATGCAGCAGACGTACGGCGTCGCCGACACGGCGCCCGACCAGGTGCCGGCGTGGCTGGGCGGACCCGCGCTGGCCGAGCGGCAGAGCGGGCTGCGCGAGCGCGTCGAGGAGGTGCGCGCGCGGCTGGGGGCAGCGACCGAAGCGCCGCCGGCCAAGGACGCCAAGCCCGACCAGCAGAAGCTGCTCGAGCGGATCAAGGTCGCCCTGCCGCTCGTCGAGAGCGCC
>DAIRFU010000175.1:10642-11337 GCA_036794935.1 Kofleriaceae bacterium
GCTCCGCGATGGACCGCGCGCACTACAAGCTCGTCGACAAGAGCTTCAAGGACGCGGGGACGGCGGAGCGCGAGGCGCTCGAGGCCCTCGCCAAGGCGATCGAGCAGTTCGCCGATCTGAAGCAGACGATCGACATCACGTCGGAGACCCAGAAGCACCTCGTCACGCTGCTGTCGCCCGAGGCGGCCAAGCAGGTCCCCGCCGCGGAGCGCGCGAGAGAGACCAAGGACGCGCTCGCGCAGAACGTCGCGCGGATGGCGCGGATCAAGGAGCTGATCGCGGAGGAGGTCGAGAAGCTGAACGCGCAGGCCGCCGCGGCTCCCGCCGCTCCGCCCGCCGCCGCCGGATCGGCCGCCGGTTCGGCCGCGCCCGCGCCCGACCCGCAACAGGCGCAACAACAGCAGCAGATCGAAGCGCAGAAGCAGATGCTCGCGCAGGCCGAGACGCTGCGCGGCGAGGCCGAGACGCTGATCGGCCAGCTCGGCGGCGCGATCCGGGCCAACCACGATCCGCTGACGCCCGCGAAGGCCGCCGACGCGAAGCTCGACGAGCTACGCCGGCTGTTCTTCTCGGTCATCGAGCACCTCCAGGATCTGATCCGTCAACAGGGCGAGACCCGCGACCAGACGTCGACCGCGCACGGCGAGGACGACGCGACGCGCGCGCCCAAGCTGCCGGGCCTCGCGACGCGCCAG
>DAIRFU010000791.1:0-3137 GCA_036794935.1 Kofleriaceae bacterium
CGCCGAGGCGGTGATCGCGACGAAGCACTTCGCTCGCCACGGCCTGTTCGCGATCGCGCCGGTCCTCGACTGGACGATGATCTCGGCGCTGCGCTGAGCGGCGCGCCGTTCAGCGCTTCTGGCCGCGCGAGAGCCGGCTGAGCAGCGACTGGATCCAGCCGCGCTCCTTGGCCGCCTCGTCCACCGCGTCCGGCGCTTGCTCGTCCGCGGTCGGCTCGTCGGCGTCATCGAGTGCCGGCAGGATCTCGATCTCCGGATCGGACTCGAGCGCCGGGTTACGCGTGCGCGGCACCGGCGGCGGCTCGGCACCGAGCGGCGGCGTGCGGCGGCGCTGCTTGTGCGGCCGGGCCTCGAACGCCTGGAGCACCTCGAACGTCGACGTCACCGACTCGAACTCCACCGGCTCGTCGAGATCGTCGCCGATCACGTCGGCCACGATCACGGTCTCGTTGTCCTCACCGCCGCGCTCGTTGGCGAGTGCGATGATCGTCTCGCACGCCTCGCGCGGCGGGCTCTCGGTCAGGATCTGGCGCAGCTCCTCGTCGGTCACCTGGTTCGACACGCCGTCCGAGCACAGCATCAGCCGATCGCCGCGGCGCAGCTCGAGCCGGCCGATCGCGACGCGCACCTCGGGCGCGAGACCGACGGCCTGGAGGATCACGTTCTTGCCCGGCGCCCGGCGCGCGTCCTCGCGCGTCAGCACGCCCTGATCGACGAGCAGCTGCACCATGCTCTGGTCACGCGTCATCTGGCGCAGCCGGCCGTTGCGAAGCAGGTAGCCGCGCGAGTCGCCGACCTCGGCGATGTAGGCCTCGTTGCCGCGGATGAACACCGCGGTGAGCGTCGCGCCCATGCCGTGGCGCTCGGCAGACTTCGCGGCCTCGTGGACCGCGCGGTTCGCACGCTGGACCGCATCCTCGAGGTGACGGTGGATCGGCGCGGTGCTGTCCTGCGCGAGCTCGGCGCCGAGCGACTCGAGCACCAGCGCGCTCGCGACCTCGCCGGCCTGATGGCCGCCCATCCCATCCGAGAGCGCGAGCAGCACGCCCTTCTGGCCCACGTCGAGCGTGCGGTCGGTGCCGGTCACGTCCAGCACCTGGCCGGTCGCGAGCTCGGTCACCGAGCAGGCATCCTCGTTCGTCTCTCTCGCGCGCCCGACGTCGGTCTTGGCGCAGACCAGTACCTTGACGGCGGGCTCCCGCGGCTCCACCCCACGATGGTACATGGGGCGGCTCAGGCCGCGCGAGCGATCCGCGCCAGCTTGGCGGGTAGGCCCTCCCGGTAGAACCGCCGCAGCTCTCCCAGCATCTCCGGGATGCGCCGCGTCGCGACGAACGTCGCCTCGAGCCAGGCCGCGTAGCGATGCGCGTTGTCGTTGGCCGCCCGGTAGCGGTCGCGCTCGTCACCGTCGAGGTCCGGCTCGTACTCGGCATCGACGAACAGCCGGTGGCGGAGCGCCTCGGACCGATGGGCGCCCGGCTCGATCGAGAGCAGGCAGGTCACGTACTTGTCGACCTCGGCCTGGAGCTCGAGCTCGAGCTGGGTGACCGGGCGCTCGGCGCGCGCGCAGCAGATCGCGTAGATGAAGTGACTGACGCCCTCGACGGCGAGCAAGAAGTCGCCGAGGTTGTGGTCGCCGAGCCGGCGCCCCGGATCGTGGGCCGCGAGGTTTGCGAGCACACCCGGATCGATGAACAGCGCGAGCGCCATCTCGCCCTCGTCCTCGCAGACGAGCAGCTGCTCGCGCGGCCGGCGCGCCGGCGCCAGCGCTTCTCGGGTCGACTCGTCGATCATGAAGTCGTCGACGGCGACGCCGGTGTCGACTCGGTACAGCGTCTCGAGCCCACGCTGGACGCGGGCGAGGGTGCGCACTACTGGATCACCTTGCCGTCGACATCGACCAGCACGCCGAGCGCGCGCAGCTTCTTCTCGATCCACTCGTCGCGCGTGCGCAGCCACATCTCGTAGAGCCGGCCGATGTCCGGAGTCGCGAAGTCGGTGCGCTTGCGGACCTGGGTGAGCACATCGACGAAGCGCGGGAACTTGTCCGCGAGCTCCTCGTAGACCTCGCCGATCGTGCGCTGGCCGCCCAGCGTCTGGGCGAGCTGCGCGTATGCGTTCTGGCCGATGCCGACGTAGTAGTCGACGTCGACCAGCGAGCGGTTCAAGGACTCGGCGAAGAAGCCCGCGACGTACAGCGACGTGTCGCCTACGTGCTTGAGCGTCTTCACGCGCTCGCCGGCGTCGATCCCCGGCTGCGCCAGCTTGGGCCCGAGCGGCTCATCGGTGAGCCGGGCCCGGGTCATCTCGCCGAGCAGGCCCACCAGGTACCACCCGGCGGGCTCGCTGGCATCGAGGTCGACCACCGCGAGGGCGTCGGTAACGACCTCGTGGAAGAACTCATCCACCGATACGGCCAACGTGACGTCCATGATCTGATTTTCATAGTCCCCGGGCGAAGGGCAAGAACCGCACAGGTTCCGCACGCTTCGCACAGCTCCCGGAAGAGCCCGTTCGGTTCAGAAATCCCAGGGCTCTGCCCCTTGCGCGGCGCGACGTTAGGCCTTACGACGTGCCCCGTTAGCAGTCGCGCGAGGTGAGTGCTAACAAAATTCACGGAATCTCTAGGAGACAGATCATGAACGTTCGTCCGCTACAGGATCGCATCCTGATTCGCCGCGTCGAGGAAGCCGAGAAGACCCGCGGCGGCATCATCATTCCCGATTCCGCCAAGGAGCGTCCGCTCGAAGGCAAGGTCATCGCGGTCGGCTCGGGCAAGCGCCTCGAGGACGGCACGCTCGTGAAGCTCGACGTCAAGGCGGGCGACCGCGTCCTGTTCGGCAAGTACGCCGGCACCGAGATCAAGGTGGACGGCGTGGAGCACATCATCATCCGCGAGGACGAAGTCCTCGGCGTCATCGAGTCGTAACAGGGAAAGAGGAGAGCATCATGGCTGCCAAGGACATCATTTTTGACGAGAAGGCGCGCTCACGCGTTCAGGCCGGCGTGGACACGCTGGCGAACGCGGTGAAGGTCACCCTCGGCCCGCGCGGCCGCAACGTGGTGATCGAGAAGTCGTGGGGCGCTCCCACGGTCACCAAGGACGGCGTCACCGTCGCCAAGGAGATCGAGCTCGA
>DAIRFU010000792.1:0-3136 GCA_036794935.1 Kofleriaceae bacterium
GTCGACCGCGATCCGGCCGAGCCGTCCCTTGAAGAGCCCGATCCGGGCGACATCCTTGATCGCGCCGGCGCGGTCGACCATGACCCCGGCTCGCTCGAGCGAGTCCAGCACACGCGGCAGCTCCCGTTCATCGACGAACACGGTCAGGTCCACGTCCTTGGTCGCGCGCGGGGCACCCCACGCGCCCAGGGCGAGCGCCCCGCCCACGCCGTAGGGAATGCCGTCCTCGTCGAGGCACGACCCGATCCGCATCGCCGACTCTGCGGCATTCATCGTCGGCGCTGGGCCCAGAGCTGTTCGAGCAGCTCGAGCGTGTCCGGTGGGACTGGCTCCCGGGCGAGCGCGCGCTCCGCGGTCTCGGGCGGGAGATTGTCGATCATACGGGTGGCGGTTTCGCTCTCCTCGGCGGTCGCGCGCAGGCATTCCAGCGGCGACGCGTCACGCCATAGCTCGGCGCGTTCGAGCAGCAGCTCGTCGCTCGCAAAGTAGGCGCGCTGCGCCTCGAGCTTCGCGTTCAGTTCCGCCAGGTTGGTGGACGGCACACGAGTAGAATAGCACTCGTGCTCGCTGGCGAACACGACGTGATAGGGTCCCGCGCCATGAACTGGTCCTCGCTCGCCGACCGGTGTCTCGCCGGCGACCTCCCGACTCGTGATGCCGCCCGCGCGGTGCTGCATGCCAGCCCCGACGAGCTGCTCACCATCCTCGATGCCGCGTTCCGCGTCCGCCGCGCCTACTGGGGCCGCCGCGTGTCGCTGCACGTGCTCGAAAACGCGAAGCTCGGCGCCTGCCCCGAGGACTGCGGGTTCTGCTCGCAGTCGAGCAAGCACGCGGTCCACTCGCCGAGCGGCGAGGCGCCGATGAAGTCGGTCGCGGACCTGGTCGAGGGTGCCCGCGTGGCGCACGCGACGCGCGCGAAGCGCTACTGCATGGTGACCGCGACGCGCGGCCCATCGCAGCGCGATCTCGACACGATCTGCGCGGCCGCGCAGCAGATCAAGTCGGAGATGGACATCGAGCTGTGCGCATCGCTCGGCCTGCTCACCGAGGCGAAGGCGCAGCGGCTCGCCGAGGCCGGCGTCGATCGGTTCAACCACAACCTCGAGACCAGCGAGCGCCACTACGCGAAGATCGTGTCGACGCACACGTGGCGCGACCGCGTCGAGACCGTGCAGATCGCGAAGCGCGCCGGCATGGAGACGTGCTGCGGCGGCATCGTGGGGCTCGGCGAGAGCGAGGAGGACCTGCTCGATCTCGCGTTCGCGCTGCGCGAGCTCGACGTCGACTCGGTGCCGGTCAACTTCCTCGACCCGCGGCCGGGCACGCCGCTCGCCGGCTCGCCGCTCGTCGAGCCGGGCTACGCGCTGCGCGCCCTGTGCATGTTCCGGTTCGTCCATCCGCGGACCGATCTGCGCGTCGCCGGCGGCCGCGAGATCACGCTGCGCGCGCTGCAGGCGATGGCGCTGTATCCCGCGAACTCGATCTTCACGCAGGGCTACCTGACGACCGGCGGCGCGACGCCGCACGCCGATCACCAGATGATCCGCGACGCCGGCTTCGAGCTCGAGCTCGCGTCGGGCGAGGCCGTACCGGCCGATCCGGCGGCCGTCGCACACCTGGCGCGCAGGCCCACGCTGCCGCTCGCGAGGTCGTGATGCGCGCGCTCGTCTCGCTCACGCTCGTGGTCTCGCTCGTCGGGTGCCGCGAGTCGCGCAGGCCCGCCGACAAGCAGGCGGCCGGCAGCGGCTCGGCCAAGGCGGGCAGCAGCGCGGCAGCCGATCCGTGGCAGGCGATCGATGCCCAGCCGGCGCCGCCCGAGACACCGGAGATGCGCAAGCAGCGCGCCGAGAAGGCGCTCGCTCGCGTCGATGCGATCCAGCCCAGGCTCGCGAAGCTGCGCGGCCTGCCGTTCGATCACCCGGTGCCGACGGCGTATCAGACCACCGACGACTTCCGCGCGTTCCTCAAGCGCGAGCTCGCGAAGGAGCTGCCGCCCGAGAAGTCGCAGAAGATCTCCGCCGCGTACCTGCACCTCGGGCTCCTGAAGGAGCCGATCGATCTCGCGCAGGCGTACGAGCAGACGATGGCGTCGCAGGCCGCGGCCTACTACGACCCCGCCGCGAAGAAGTTCTTCATGGTGATGGTCCCCGACAACGACCTCATCCTCGACACGATCTCGGCGCACGAGCTGACGCACGGACTCCAGGATCAGAGCTTCGATCTCCAGAAGTACATGGCGGCCAAGCCGCCGCTCGATGACGACGCGCAGATCGCCCGCCAGTTCGTCGTCGAGGGCGACGCGACGTTCACGATGTTCCTGTTCGCGGCCGCCCAGGCCTCGAAGTCCGACATCGTGCAGACCGCCGTGATCAAGCTGCTGCGCGCCCAGATCGAGCAGTTCGCCGCGATGGATCTCGCCGCGTACGGCCAGATGATGAAAGACCAGGCCGCGTCGTTCAAGAACATGGACGCCGACCTCAAGAAGTCGATGGAGGCGATGGACCAGCTGCCGCCCGTCGTCATCGGCCCGCTGCTCGACTCGTACATGAAGGGCGCGCTCGTCGTGCTGACCGCGTACGACAAGGGTGGCTGGAAGCTCGTCGATACGCTGTACAAGCAGCCGCCGGAGTCGAGCGAGCAGATGCTGCACCCGACGACGAAGCTGTTCCCGAAGCGCGAGCACCCGACGAAGGTCACGCTGCCGAAGCTGGAGGGCGACGTGCTCGTGTCGAACGTGCTCGGCGAGCTGTTGTGGGGCATCTACTTCTCGCTGTGGGTACCCGATCAGGCGAGCGAGGCATCGCAGGGCTGGGGCGGCGACCGCTACACGGTCGTCAAGCGTGCGGACGGCACCACGGTCGCGTACGTCGCGACGAGCTGGGACACCGCGGCCGACGCGAAGCAGTTCGCCGCCGCGTACGAGGCGAGCTACGCGAAGCGATTCCCGAAGGGCGAGCGCGCACACGCGATCGAGAGCAAGGGCACGAAGGTGTTCATCCTCGACGGTGACGGCGACGCCAAGCTACTCGCCAAGCTGATCAAGCAGACGAAGTTCTCCTGACCCGCGTCAGCGCGCGCGCATCCAGCCGAGCTCGAGCCCGATCGCGGCCATGCCGCGCGCGGTGGTCGCGAGGTG
>DAIRFU010000176.1:0-11318 GCA_036794935.1 Kofleriaceae bacterium
CGCGCCGCCGAACATGCGCTGGCTGAACACGTCGGACATCAGTACCTGCAGGTCCGTCATGTCGCCCGACCAGTGATACGGACCGCGCGACAGGATGCCGCCGGCGAGGCTCTGCGTGCGGCGCACGCCGAGCGTGTCGAACGTCCACACGCCGCCGTCGTCGCGCCCCTCGGGGTGGCACGACGCGCACGCGAGTCCAGACAGCGTGGCGTGGTGGAACAGCGTGCGACCGGCGTCGGCCGCCGGTCCGGCCCCGAGCGAGATCGTGCGGGACGTGGCCCCGTCGAACAGCGCGAGCACGTCCGAGTCCGGATAGAACACGACGAGCGTGCCATCGGGGCGATAGCCGACCGACGTCGGCGTGCCGGGCGCCAACGTCGTGAAGCTCGCGCTGATGCCGCCGCAGCCGCCCATGTCGGGGTTCGTCGTCTGGCTGGCCGCGACGAGCTGGATCGAGTCCTGACCCGCCGAGGCCACCGCGAGCTCTCCGGTCTGCGGGTTCACCGCGACGTCGACCGGCAGCGTGGCGAACGTGATCGGCGGGATCGCGAACGGCACGCCATCGGTGCCCACGATCGTCAATGCCGACTCGACGGGCGATCCGTTGCAGTGGCCGCCGTAGCCGCCGGCCTGCACGCGCAACACCGCGCCGAGCCGGCGCTGGTGCGACATCAGCAGGCGGCCGTCGGCGAGCGCGATCGTGCGCCACGCGACCTCGGGGATCGCGTCGACCAGGACCGGCGACATGCGAGCGTCGACGTCGGGCCGGGTGGTCACCGGCGGCTGGATGCGCGACACGACCGCGCCCGCGGCATCGACCTCGAGGATCTGCGCCGCGCGGAACGTGGTCACCACGAGCCCGCCCTCGCGCACGATCACGTCGCGCAGGTCGCGGCCGAGCCGGACGACGCGCACCGGATCGCCGCCACTCGCCGGCACGCTGACCAGCTCGCCGGTCGCGCACGCGACGTGGACGAGATCGCCGGCCGGATCCCAGGCGAGACCGCGCGGCTCGCCGCAGATCGCGCGCAGCTGGCGATCGACGCCGGTGATCGTGAGCAGCTCGCCGCTGCCGCGCAGCGCGACGTGGATGCGCCCGGCGCCGTCCTCGATCACGCGGCCGGGCTGACTCCCCGCCGCGAGCGCGATCGTGTCGTGGATCTGCTTGCTCGCGAGGTCGACGACGACGACGCGGTCGCGATCCGGATCGGCGACGATCGCGCGCTGGCCGTCGCGGCTGATCGTCATCGTGCCGCCCGTGATCGGCACGCCCCACGGTGGCGGAGGCGGCGGCTCGTAGCCCGTCTCGATGGTGCAGCCCGCCAACAACGACACGAAACCCAGACCGATCGCTAGCCGCCTCACGGGATCCATTAGGGCAGGATCGTCGTCGAAAGTCGCCGGTCCGATCCGGCAACTTGCGGCGCGCGCCCCGCTAAGCTCCCAGCCATGCTGTACGACCCCGTCACGCTGCGCTGTGGAGTCACGCTCGGCAACCGGATCGCGCTCGCTCCGCTGACCAACAAGCAATCCGAGCCCGATGGCCTGCTCGGCGACGCCGAGCTCGCGTTCCTCGCGCGCCGGGCCGACGGAGGGTTCGGGACGATCATCACGTGCGCGGCGTACGTCGCGCAGGATGGCAAGGCGTGGGAGGGCGAGCTCGGGATCGATCGCGCCGCGTGCGTGCCCGGCCTGACCCGGCTCGCGACGCGGATCCACGCCGGTGGCGCGCGCGGCCTCGTCCAGCTGTTTCACGGCGGTGCGCGCGCCGACGCGGCGCTGACCGGCGAGGCCGTGTGGAGCGCGAGCGCGTGGACCGATGCGAGCGCGTCACCGCGTGCCGCGACGACCGACGACATCGCGCGCGTGATCGACGCGTTCGTCGCGGCGGCCGCACGCGCGCAGACCGCCGGCTTCGATGGCGTCGAGCTGCACGGCGCGCACGGTTACGTGCTGTCGCAGTTCTTGTCGGCCGAGATGAACACGCGCACCGACGAGTGGGGCGGCTCGCCGGCGAACCGCGCGCGGCTCGTGCGCACGGTCGCGCGCGCCGTGCGCGCACGGTGTGGCGCCGGCTTCGCCGTCGGCGTGCGGCTCTCGCTCGAGGACTTCGGCCAGGCGCGCGGGCTCGATCTCGACGATGGCCTCGAGGTCGCGCGCGGTCTCGCCGACGACGGCGTCGACTACATCCACGCGTCACTCTGGGACGTCACGCGGATGACCGCGAAGCGGCCGGCGGACCATCCGCTGACGCTGCTGCGCGCCGCGCTGCCGCGCGAGGTCGCGATCTTCGCCGCCGGGAAGATCTGGACGCGTGACGATGCCCAGGCCGTGCTCGCCCGCGGCGCCGATGTCGTCGCGCTCGGCCGCGCCGCGATCCTCAACCCTGACTGGCCGCGCCTGGTGGCCGACGGTGTCGCGCCGCGCCGGCCCCCGCTCACCCGCGCCGAGCTCGCCGACCGGGCGGTGTCCCCGCGGTTCGCCGAATACCTGACTCGCTGGAAGGACTTCGTCGCCGATTGACCGGCGCTTTTGTGGGCGCCCCCACGAAAGCCACCGCGGGGTGTGCGTGAACGCTCGGTGTTTGGCAGGGCACTAACGGTCCGAGCCCCTCTATGCTGCGTCTAGTGAAGCGGGACACCGACGCGATCAGCGCGCTGGGACCGGCCGACGAGGCCGATCTGATCGAGCGCTGCCGTGCCGACGTCCGCGCCGCGCACGACGAGCTGTACCACCGCTACCGTCGCCAGGTCGCCGCGAACCTCTACCGCGTGCTCGGCGATCGCACCGATCTCGAGGACCTCGTCCAGGAGGTGTTCGTGATCGCGTTCCGCGGGCTGTCGCGATTCCGCGGCGACGCGCGGCTGTCGACGTGGCTCTACCGGATCTGCGTCAACGTCGCGCTCGGGCGCATCCGCACCCGCCGTCGCCGGCCCAATGCGATCGGCGTCGGCGATCTCGACGCGACCGCGGTCGATCCGAGCCTGACCGAGCGGCCCGAGACGCCCGAGAAGTCGCTCGAGCGCCGCCAGGATCGCGAGCGCGTGTACCGCGCGCTCGAGCAGCTCGCGCCGAAGAAGCGCGTCGTGCTCTACCTGCACGAGATCGAGGGCCTCGACCTCAAGGAGATCGCCTACCTCGTCGACTCCAACCCGGTCACCGTCCGCACGCGCCTGTTCTACGCGCGTCGCGAGTTCTATCGCGTGCTCGCGGGCGAGCCGGCCGATGGAGGCGGCACGTGAGCCGCCACATCGCGCCGCACCGCTGGGCCGACGCGCTGGCCGGCACGCTCGCCGCCGGCGAGCTCGATCGCCTCGAGCGCCACGCCGATGCGTGCCCGACCTGCGCGCGCGCCCGCGCCCGCGTGCAGCGCGCCTCGCAGAGCTTCCCGGCGCTGCGTGCGCAGTCCGCGCCCGACCTCGCGTGGGACGGCGTCCGCGCACGCGTCCACTGGTCGGTCTCGACCGAGCGCCACGCGCGGGTCGCGCCGGCACGGCGCGGGCGCCCGCTCGCGATCCTCGGCGTCGCGGCGCTCGGCGCGGGCGCACTCGGCCTCGCGATCGCGACCGGCTCGTTCGACACGTCGGCCCCGACGTCCGCGTCGCCCGGGCTCGTCGCGCGCGCGACGCCCGACCGCGCGCCGGCGCCCGCACCCGCGCCGGCGCGTGCCGCCGTGCCGGCCGCGCTCGCGGGTCTGGTCAGCCGGTTGACCGGCGAGGTCATGATCGACGGCGTGCGCCGCGACGATGCGTTCGAGCATGCGCTCGGCGCCGGCACCGTGCTCGCGACCGGCGAGGGCCGCGTCGACGTCCAGTTCGGCGATCACAGCGCGTTCGCGCTCGGCCCGCGCTCGACGCTCGAGCTGCGCCGCTTCGACGCCGGGGCGATCGAGCTCGTCGTCGACGGCACCGTCGATGTCGACGTCGCGCCGCGCGCGCCGCACCAGCGCTTCGTCGTGATCGCCGGCGACCGCACCGTCGAGGTGCGCGGCACCCAGTTCCGCGTCCGTCACGAGGCCGGCGCGACGCGCGTCGCCTGCCGCCACGGGCGGGTCGCGGTCCGGGACGCCGCGGGTGAAGCCGAGGTCCGCGGCGGCCGCAAGCTCGAGCTCGCCGCCTCGGCACCGGTCGGTGCGGCGCGCGTCGTCGCGCTATCGGCCGCCGAGCTCGAGCAGCTCGCGGCAGCGACGCCGGCAGCGCTACCGCTGTGGACCGATCCGGGCGCGCTCGTCGCGAGCTCGGCGGCGCTCGAGATCGCGACCGTCGGACGTCGCGCCGTCCGCGTCGATGGTGTCGAGCTCGGCGAGGCGCCGCTGCGGGTGCGCGTCATGGCCGGCCGTCACACCGTCGAGACCGCCGATCGCGCCGGCCGGTTCCGCCGCGCCGGCTGGGTCGACGTCGCGCCTGGCACGCCGGCGCGCCTCGCCGTGCAGGCCGAGGCCGCCGAGGCCGCCCGGGCCGAGCCCAGCGGGGCGACCGCCGCCCGCCGGCGGCAGCTCCGCGCCGGCCTCGATCGCACCCGCCTCGCGAGCTGCGCGCGCGCGATCCGCAAGGCGGGCCTGTCCGCGTACGTCTCGTTCGAGATCGCGATCGACGAGACCGGCGCGGTCGAGTTCCTCAACGTGGTCGACTCGGATCTGCCGTCGTCGACGCGCAGCTGCGTGCGCGACGTGCTCGCCGACGTGCGCTTCCGGGCCGGCGCCGCGGCGAGCTTCCGCGACAAGCTCGATCTCTGAGCTCAGAAGCGGATGCCGGCGGCGAGGCGCATGCTGCGATACTCGCCCTCGGCGAGGCCGCTGGGCGCGTACAGCGCGATGCCGCCGTCGACGGCCGGGTACGCGACGTAGTCCTCGCTGATCGAGCGGCCGCCGATGCGCACGTCGGCGCCGATCGTGAAGCCATTGTCGGCGCGGTACTCGAGGCCGAGGCCGCCTTCCATGTGCGTGCCCGTGGCCGAGTACCAGTCGGTCGACGCGCGATCGAAGCCGAAGCCGGCGACGAGCACCGGCACGAAGTGCGGGTGCGAGCCGAGGTCGACCACGAGCAGGCCGGTGCCGGTCCGGATGTCGAGGCCCGGATCGTCGGTGCGCTGGATCTCGAGCTGGGCCGACAGGCGTGACGTGAAGCCGATGCGCCCGAAGACCTGGAGCGTATCGCTCGCCTCGCCGTCGGCATTGGCCTTGCTCTGGGTCCGACCGAGGCCGGCGCCGAACGTGATCGGTCGTGCATCGGCGAGCGAGGGCAGGGCGAGGGCGGCGGCGGCGGCGGCAGACCAGATGAGGCGCATGCGGTCGCACTGAGCATGCCGCGTGCCCGCAAGGGACGCGCGCGGGCCAAGGAGCTCGCGTCGCTCGCAAGCTCGCGACACTCGTCGGTTTCTTGCCCTCGCTACCGCGCGCGATTGCAGGCGCAACCACGTGAAACAGCGAGGCGGCGCCTCGAATTTCTGTGACCTACGCGAGCCGCGCCGCGATCTTTTCCGCGGCGCGCGTCGCGAGCGCCATGATCGTGATCTGCGGATTGACGCCGAGCGAGGTCGGCACCGCGGCGCCGTCGACGACGTAGAGCCCGGCGGTGTCGTGCATCTCGTGGTCGGGCCCGACGACGGAGCTCGCCGGATCGCTGCCCATCCGTGCGGTGCCGAGCGGGTGGTAGGCCGAGAGATCGAGGTCCCACGGCCGGACCGTCGCGCGGCGCAGCGCCGCGAGATCGTCCGGACGGTCGATCACCTCGAACCCGGCGACCGGCAGGTGGACGCGGCGGGCGCCGGCCGCGAAGAAGATCTGCGCGAGCACGTCGAGCCCGCGCTTGATGTGAGAGACGTCCTTGTCCTGGAGCCAGTACTGGATCATCGGCTGGCCCATCACCGACGAGACCTTGCCGCGCGACGTGTCCTCGACCAGGAACCCGAAGCTCGCGACATGATCGTAGCTCTCGGCGAGCCGGATCAGCTCGGGCCCGATCATCTGCGTCATGCTCATCGTCATCTCGAGCGGGACCGACGCACCCTCGAACAGGATGCCCTCCTCGTGCAGCTCGTCGATCGAGTAGCCCTGCGGGATCCCCTTCCAGGTCAGGATCTCCTCGTCGAACTCGGCGAGCGCGCCGCACGCGGGATGGATCGACAGGTTCTTGCCGACCTGCCCCGAGCGCCGGCCGAGCCCCTGCGCGTCGAGCACGAGCGGCGTCATGATCGCGCCACACGCGATCACGACTGCCCGCGCGCGCACCGTCACCGTGTGGCCGTCCTCGCTGCGCGCGACGATGCCGCGCGCGCGTCCGCCCTCGACGATGATCCGCGTCATCTTGGTACCGCTGAACACCTCGGCGCCGCCGCGCAGCGCGAGCGGGATGTACGACACGTTCGTCGAGCGCTTCGCGTCGGTCGGGCAGCCGAAGCAGCACACGCCCTGGCCGTCGCAGTCCGGTGCGTTGCGCTTGAGCGGGCCGTGGCGGGAGAAGCCGAGCGCGTCGCAGCCGCGCGCGATCACGCGGCCGTTGCCGCCGAGCAGCTCGGCCTTCGCGTAGTCGACGCCGAGCACGGCCTCGACGCGATCGAAGTACGGCGCGAGCTCGTCGGGCCCGAGCTCGGACAGCCCGAGCTCGCGCTGCCACGCGCGCAGCACGCGATCCGGCGTGCGGTAGCACGTACCCGAGTTGACGGTGGTCGAGCCGCCGACGGTCTGGCCGAGCGGGATCGGGATGCCGACGTTGCCGACCGAGAACGTCGAGCCGCCGCGCCGGTACAGCTTCTGCTGCATCGCGAATGCGCGGCCGGTGAACTGCGAGCGATCGAAGTACTGCCCCTCCTCGACGAACACGACCGCGAGGCCGGCCTCGGCGAGCTCGCGGCCGACCACCGCGCCGCCGGCGCCGGTGCCGACCACCACGACATCGCACTCGACCGCGAGATCGCCGCCGAGCCGATCGCCGGGGTGGACGCGATCGCGCATGTACGCGGGCTTCGCCTCGCCGTTGCCGCGCGCCGGATCGTAGACGCAACCGAGTTGCTTGTAGAGCGCGGGGTCGTCGAAGTGCGCGATCTTGAGCGGGCTGACCAGCGCGCGCAGCATGAGCCGGCGGACCGCGTCGCCGCTGCGCCAGCCCTCGAGCAGCGCGAGCCGCTCTTGCGGCTTGACCTTGACGAACGGGCGCCGTTCGCCCACCCACGACGCGGCATCGAGCCCGCGCAACAGGCCCTTGAGCCCGAAGCTCAGCTGCGACGGCAGCTTGGCGACGAAGCGTTCGACCTTGTCGACGGTCGCGGCGCCGGCGGCCGGAATGAACCGACCCGCGGGGAGCGCGGTCTGGGCGACGGCGACCAACGTATCGCGCTGGTGACGGCTGAGCTCGGACACGAAGGAACCTTACCAAGAATTGGTCGAACCACTCAACCAATCTCTAGCGCGCGTAGATTCCGTCGAGAAGTCCGTAGGTTGCTTCGAGCCGTGCGCCCAGGAAGAGCTCGCCGGCATCCTCGGCGACCTGCGCGGCGAGGCGCAGGCCCGACGCCTGGTTCAGCCAGTAGGTGAAGCCGAGCTCGCCCTCGATGCGCAGGGATTTATCGCAGCCGCCGCCGTTGCACGGATCGGCCGTGCTCGCGTCACTCGATAGCGCGAGCGTGCCGCGCACGTCGAACGCACCGAACGGATCGCCGTGCTCGCCGTACGTGAACCGGCGCATCCGCGCGGTTGCACCGAGCGCCCACGGCGCCGGCTCGTTCTCGCCCGCGAACAGCCGGTAGCGCGCATACGCGTCTCCCGACAGCTCGAGCTTGTCCTCGTCGAGCTGCGCGCCGTAGCCGGCGCTCGCGATCACCTGCTCGATGCGGCCGCAGCGCGACGCACCGAGATCGCACGTGCCGTCGTCGTCGGTGTCGGGACGCTTGAGGTAGCCCTCGCCGAACACGAGCTGGGCGTCGAACCCGCTCGGCCGCAGGTAGAGCTGCGTGTCGCGTAGCACCTGCAGGATCTCGTACGTGATGACCGCGTTCGGCTCGCCGAGCAGGATGCCGGCCTCACGCAAGACCGCGATCGTCGCCATCAGCGAGCGGAAGCTCGAGCGCTCGCCGCGGAGCGCCCACCACGTCAGCTGGAGCTGCTTCGCGGTCGCCGCGTCGATCGGCTTGCCGAGCGCGCGCGCGGCGTCGAGCATGCGGCCGAGCCGGCGCACGCGGATCGCCGAGCCGACATCGACGAGCCGGCCGTAGCCGCCGCCGAGCGCGAGCTGCAGATCCGCGGTGAACGTGCGCGCGTCGGAGCCGACGACATCGTTCGCCGGATCATCATCGCGAAAGCTGAACTGCTGGAACCCGGTCCCGACCGCGACCTTGCCGATGCCGTAGAGCGTGCCCGAGTAGAAGCGCGCCTCGCCCTCGCCGTGGAGGTTCAGCACGAGCCCGCGCGTCACGGCGCGGCCCTCGGGATTGGTCACGCCCGCCACCACATCGGCGCCGACGTCGATGCCGTACGCGCGCGACTCGGCCTCGACGCGCTTCTGGTAGCGCCCGGATGCGTCGAGGTCGAAGTCGAGTCGGCTGCGCGCGGTGTCGTACGACAGGCCCGCGGTGCCGGCCGCGAACGTCAGCCGCTCCGAAGCCGCGATGATGTCATCGCCGAGGTCGGGTTGCCCGTCGACCTCGGTGTCGCTCGACGTGCCGAGCAGCCCGCCGCCGCCACCCGCCGCACCGTTGCTCTCGAGCCCGGTGGTCGCGCCGCTGTCCGCACCGCCGCTCGCCGCCGCGCCGCCGCCCGCTGTCGCCGCGCCGCCGCCGCCGCCGGTCGCTTCCCCGTGGCCGGCCGCGCCGCCGCCGGTCGCTCCGCCGCCCGCGTGACCGGCCGCGCCACCGCCCGTCGCTCCTCCACCGCCGTGGCTCGACGAGCCAGCGCCGTGGCCGCCGCCGCCGGCCGCCGACCCGCCGCCGCCTCCGGCGGTGCCACCGCCGCCCGCCGCGCTGCCACTGCCACCGCCCGCCGCGCTGCCGCCGCCCGCGGGCGCCCGCTCCGGCGCGCCGAGCTTGGCGAGCGCCTTGCGCGCGAGCTCGCGCGAGCTCTTGTCGCGGCTCGCGTCGCCGACGATGTGCTGGAGCGCCGGCACGGCCGATGAATCCCGGAGATTGCCGAGGCCCTCGATCGCGATGTCGCCGATGATGTCGAACGTCTCGGTCTCCGCGAGATCGATCAGTACCGGCACCGCGCGCTTGTCCTTGGACTGGCCGAGCTTGCGCGCCGCATCGCGCCGCTTCTCCTTCCAGGTCGAGCGATCCATGTCGCTCGGCTGGTTCTGGATCAGCTTGATCTGCGCCGGCACGTCGGACGGCTGCGCAGAGACCACCGCGGGCGTCGCGAGCGCGACGAGGCACACACAGAGGAAGGCGCGCATCAGTTGGCCCCGAACTGGAAGCAGCGGTCGCGCTCGAGCTTGAGCTGGTCACAGGTCGTCGCGCCGATGCACGCGATCGTCAGCCGCTGCGCGGGATCACGCATGGTCTCGATCGTGTCGACACAGTCGTCCCAGTCGAAGCGAAACTCCTCTTCCTGGTGCAGCGGCATCGCGCCGCAGTCGACGAGCCGCCAGCACGCCTCCTCGGCAGTGCGCGGCGCGCCTTCGCAGTCGTTGAGCTCGCCGCCTTCGGCGCACGGTGCCCGCGTGCCGTCCGCAGTGTCATCGCCGGCGCTGCACGCCGCGAGCGCGAGCAAGATCGAGCAAGTCCAGCCCTTCATGGAGGGCCATCATAAGCGAGGGCGAGCCGATCCGGAGGGGGCGAGCACCCTGGCTCGTGCGGATCCCCCTTTCGGGAACGCGGCTACTCGGTCGGCGTGTCGGCGGCGGCGGCCGCCTGCGCGTCGCGATCTTTCTTTCGCACGAGGCTGCTCACTGGCACGTCGGGCAGGCTCTGGGCGACCAGCTCGGCGACATCGAGCACCTGGATCTGCTCCTCGACGTTGCGTTGCTTCATGCCGTCGGTGAGCATGATGTTGCAGAACGGGCACGCGACCGCGACCGCCTCGACACCGGCCTCGATGATCTCGTCGGTCCGGTTCAGGTTCACGCGCTCGCCCTCGTGCTCCTCCATGAACATGCGGCCGCCGCCGGCGCCGCAGCAGAAGCCGTGGCGCTTGTTGCGCGTCAGCTCGACGATGTTCGGCACGCCGACCGACTGGATCACGTCGCGGGGCGCGTCGAACTCGCGGTTCCAGCGGCCGAGGTAGCAGCTGTCGTGATACGTGATCTTGCCGATGGGCGAGCTCTCGCTGCGCAGCCGGTTCGTCTTGTAGAGGTGGTCGATCAGCTGCGTGTGGTGGACGACCTCGAAGTTGCCGCCGAACTGCGGGTAGTCGTGGCGGAGCGTGTGCAGGCAGTGCGGGCAGCTGGTGACGACCTTCTTCGCGTTCGCCGCCTTGAGCGTCTCGACGTTCTGCTCGGCGAGCATCTGGAACATCATCTCGTTGCCGGTGCGCCGTGCCGGATCGCTGGTGCACGCCTCGCTGTGGCCGAGCACCGCGTAGTCGACGCCCGCCGCGTTGAGCACCTTCACCATCGAGCGCGTCTGCTTGATGATGCGGCTGTCGAACGCGCCCGCGCAGCCGACCCACAGGATGTACTCGGGGTTCGGCTTGTCCTCGATCGTCGGCACGTCGAGGTCCTTCGCCCAGTCCATGCGCTGATCGTTCGCGATGCCCCACGGATTGCTCTGGCGCTCCATGTTGCGATACGTGCGCTGCAGCTCGGCCGGCGCCTTCTCCTGCTCGAGCACCAGGTTCTGGCGCATCTGCAGGATCTTCAGCGGGTGCTCGATGAACACCGGGCAGACCTCCTGGCACGCGCCGCAGGTCGTGCACGCCCACAGCGTGTCCTCCTGGACGCGCCCGCCGGTCATCCGCGGCATGTTGACGAGCTCGGCCTCGAGCGAGGTCAGATTCTCGCGCGCGAACACGAGATCCGGGCTCGGGTGCGCGGCGTCGTCACCGTGCTCCGTACCGAAGCTCTCGAGGTTCGCGACGTCCTGCTTCGCCGCCGCGATCTTGTCGCGCAGCACGACGCGATCGAGCATCTCGTAACGGATGTCGTGCACGAGCTGCATCGGCGACAGGTTCTTGCCCGTGTTGTACGCCGGGCAGTAGTTCGTGCAGCGCGCGCACTCGGTGCACGCGTACGTGTCGAGCAGGCTCTTCCACGAGAACTGCTCGTAGCGCGCCACGCCCCACTGGTTCTCGTCCTCGAGGTCGAGCTTCGGCAGGTCCATCCGGCGCTCGGAGCGGTTGCGCGTGAAGATGTTCGGCAGCGCGCCGAGCAGGTGGATGTGCTTGGAGTAGGGCA
>DAIRFU010000177.1:0-11315 GCA_036794935.1 Kofleriaceae bacterium
CGCGGCGCGCATCCGGCTGGCGACGACCGCGCAGTCGGCCTGCTCGCCCACCGGCGCGGGTGCCGCGAACATGCGCGGCAGGCAGGCGCGGGCGGCCCAGGTGTCCTTCGCGTGCCCCAGGCACGCGGCCTCCTGGGCGGTGACGTGCGCCGACTCGCAGGCTGCGCGGTGCTTCGCGACGGCGGGCGCGCGTTGCGCGGGCGTCGCGGCCTCGCCGATCTCGAACGTGGCCAGCGTCTCGGCGATCCGCGTGCAATCGACGGCCGCGGAGACCTGACCTGACTCGCTACGCTGGCAGGCAGCCAGCGTCACGGCGGCGCTGATCGCGAGCGCGATTCGCACTACAGGTGCTTCTGGATCTCGGCTTCCAGCTTGCTGCGGGGCATCGCCCCGACGAGCTGGCTGACGACGCGACCATCCTTGAAGATGAGCAGCGTCGGGATCGAGGTCACCCGGTATTGCTGCGGCACGATCTGGTGGTGATCGACGTCCATCTTGGCCACCTTCAGGCGGCCCTGGTACTCGTCGGCGAGCGCGTCGACCGTGGGCGCGATCTGCTTGCAGGGCCCGCACCACACCGCCCAGAAATCGACGAGGGTCGGAATGTCTGACTTGAGGACTTCCGCCTCGAAGTTCGCATCGGTGAGCTCTTTGACGTTCGGGCTTGCCATCGCTACCTCCGGTGGTTGGATGTTCTTAACCCCTTGGAAGGAAGACCGCAACCCGGTCGAAGGACTGGTACAATTGATTTCTCAGGAATGTCGCGCCTATTCATCTCGGTCGATCGTCTCGACGCCTGGACTGTCGAAGGGCGCGCCGCGCTCGAAGGTGATCGCATGATCTTGACCGAGCTGGGTCGCAAGTTCTCGATGATTCCCGCCGTGTGCTTCGTGAAGACCATGGCCAACGACCAGGACCCGTATGACCTCGTCGGGCGCGTGAAGTCCAAGCCCCAGCTCGAGGAGATGGGGGCCGAGCAGCTCGCCAACTCGGTCATCTATCAAGACATGGCGTACGACGTCATCGACGGGTTTATCGGCGAACCGCTGCCGCCGTGAGCGCCGACGAGCCGGTCCGGCTGCTCTCCGTCGCGCCATCGCCCGCGTTCTGGATCGCGGTCGCGATGTACACGGTCGCCGCAGGCGCGCTGCTGTTCGTGCTCGCCGGCAACGCGAAGGCGCGGCCGCTCGCGCTCGCGCTGGTCGGCTGCGCGTTCGTCGCGCACGGCGTCGATATCGGCTGGCGCGGCACGCTGCACGTCCACCCGGCGCAGTCGGTCCGCGAGGCGATCGGCTTCCTCGCATGGATCATGACCGGCGGCTACCTGCTCGCGAGCGTGCGCTACCGGCTGACCCTCGGCGGTGTCGTCGTGATGCCGGTCTCGCTCGTCCTGCTCGTGCTGGCGCGGCTCACGCCCGCAGGGCACGCGCAGGAGGATCTGTCCGCGCTCGGCCGCATCCACATCTCGCTCGCGACGGTCGGCGTCGGCGTGTTCGCGCTCGCGAGCGCGCTGTCCGCGATCTATCTCGCCGAGGACCGCGCGCTCAAGAAGAAGAAGTTCGACGCGATCTCGCTCAAGGATCGCGGCGCCCCGCTCGAGGCGCTCGACCGGCTCGCGCACCGGTTGATCTGGGTCGGCTTCCCGATCTTCACGATCGCACTCGTGCTCGGCGCGATCTGGGTCAGCCGGCTCGGCGAGAGCCTCGATCGCCTGGAGTATCCGCTCGCGGTGGTGACCTGGTTCGCGTACGCGACGCTGCTGTTCGCGCGCCAGGTCTACGGCTGGCGCGGGCGGCGAGCCGCCACGCTCACGCTCGAGGGGTTCGCGCTGGCGCTCGCGGTCCTCATCATCTACCTCGTGCGCCGGATGGTGGGATGAACGAGCTGTTCGTGGTCGGCATCAGCTGGCGCACCGCACCCGTCGCGGTGCGCGAGCAGCTCGCGTTTCGCGAGGAGGAGATCATCCCCACGCTCGCGCGGCTCACGGCGCAGCTGCCGGTCTCCGAGGCACTCCTGATCTCGACGTGTAACCGCGTCGAGGTCTATGGCGTCGCCCGGCCCGGGGGCGACGTGGCAGCGGCGGTGCGTGCGTTCCTCGCCGAGCAGCGCGGCATCAAGCCGGCGGTGGTCTCCGCGCACCTGTACGAGCATCGCGGGTCCCACGCGGTGCGGCACGTGTTCCGGGTCGCGTCGTCGCTCGACTCGCTCGTCGTCGGTGAGGCGCAGATCCTCGGCCAGCTCAAGGAGGCGTACGGCGTCGCGAACCAGGCCGGCACCTCGGGCTCGGTGCTGTCGCGCTGCCTCGAGCGCGCGTTCGGGGTCGCCAAGCGCGTGCGCACCGAGACCACGATCGCCCGCGGTGCCGCGAACGTGTCGTCGGTCGCCGTCGAGCTCGCGTCGAAGGTGTTCGGCGATCTCGCCGGCAAGAACGTGCTCGTCATCGGCGCCGGCAAGATGAGCTCGCTCGCCGCGCGCCATCTCTACGCGTCCGGCGCGCAGAAGATCGTGGTCACCAATCGCTCGCCCGAGAAGGCCGAGGCGCTCGCCGCCGAGATCGAGGGCGACGCGAGGCCGTGGTCGGATCTGGAGGGCCTGCTCGTCGACGCCGACGTCGTGCTCAGCTCGACCGGCGCCCGCGCGCCGATCCTGACCCGGCCGCTGTTCAAGAAGGTGATGAAGGCGCGGCGCTGGCGCAACATCGTGGTGATCGACATCGCGGTGCCGCGCGACGCCGAGCCCGCGATCAACGAGCTCGATGGCGTGTACCTGTTCAATATCGACGACCTCGACAAGGTCGTGCAGGCAAACCTCGCCGAGCGCGCGAAGGCGGCCGAGCACGCGACGAAGATCGTCGAGCACGAGGCCGGCCAGTTCGAGCACTGGCTGCGCACCCAGGGCGTGGTGCCGACGATCGTCGCACTCCGCGAGCACTTCGCGCATGTCGCGGATGCCGAGGTGCACAAGGTGCTCGATCAGCTCGCGCGCAAGGAGCTGAGTCGCGACCAGCAGCGCGAGATCATCCAGCGCCTCGTCCAGCTCGTCCTCAACAAGTTGCTCCATCACCCCACGACCGTGCTGCGCGGCGCCGCTCCCGGCGAGGCTGCGGTGCTCGCGAGCGCGGTCTGCGAGCTGTTCGGCATCGTGCCCACCGAACAGAGCGCGGAGGTGGTTGCCGAACCGGAGGTCGCGGCACACAGTCCCGAGCGGAAGGCACAGGCGTGAGCACCGATCGCATCGTCATCGCAACGCGCGGCAGCCAGCTCGCGCTCTGGCAGGCCAACCACGTCAAGGCGCGCCTCGAGGCGGTGTCGCCGGGCATCGTCGTCGAGCTCGCGATCTTCAAGACCTCGGGCGACAAGATCCTCGACGTGCCGCTCGCGAAGGTCGGCGGCAAGGGCCTGTTCGTGAAGGAGATCGAGCAGGCGCTCGTCGACAAGATCGCCGATCTCGCGGTCCACTCGATGAAGGACGTGCCCGCCGAGCTCGCGCCCGGGCTCGTGCTGTGCGCGGTGTCGACGCGCGAGGTGCCGTGGGACGCGCTGTGCACGCGCACCGGCGCCACCCTCGAGACCTTGCCGCAGGGCGCGAAGGTCGGTACGTCGAGCATGCGGCGCCAGGCGCAGCTCCTCGCGCGCCGACCCGATCTGCAGATCGCGCTGCTCCGCGGCAACGTGCCGACGCGGATCAAGAAGCTCGATGCCGGCGAGTTCGACGCCATCGTGCTCGCCGCCGCCGGCCTCCACCGCCTCGGCATGGCCGATCGGATCAGCCAGCTGCTGCCGCTCGACGTCAGCATCCCGGCCGTCGCGCAGGGTGTGCTCGCGATCGAGATCCGCGAGGGCGACGAGGCGGTCCGCGAGCTCGTGCGCCTGGCGATCCACGACGAGCCGACGCACGGCAAGATGCTCGCCGAGCGCGCGTTCCTCGTGCGCATGGGCGGCAGCTGCCAGACCCCGCTCGCGGCCCACGCGATCGATCACGAGGGCGGCCTGCGCATCGTCGGCATGTGCGGCATGCCCGACGGCACTCGCATCCTGCGCGACGAGGTGATCGGGTCGATCGCTGCCGCCGCGCAGCTCGGTGACGAGCTCGCCGGCAAGCTCCTCGACCAGGGTGCCGGCGAGATCCTCGCCGCGACCAAGCTCTGACCCTCTCGCTTATCGAAGCACTTCGATCTGCGGCCGCGTGAAATTTTGCTCGGTTCCCGCCGGCGGCCTACGATTTCGCGTTGTGACGATCACGCGCCACGTTCTCTGGGTCGCGCTCGCGAGTGTCGGTTGCGCTTCGCCCGCCAAGGCGCTGCGCGCAGACAACCACCAGCTCTCCCGATCGGTCTCGGATCTGCGCGCCGATCGACGCGCACAGCAACGCAAGATCCGCGATCTCGAGCTCCAGATCGCGCAGCTCAAGATCGACGCGCAGACCCCGGAGCCGGTGCCGCAGCTCCCGGTCGAGGTGGTCGCGCCGCCGGCCTACGAGGACGACCAGCGCCTCGTCGCCGTGACGGACGACGGCACCGAGATCATCTACGAGGGCGACGCCGCGCTCGGCAAGCAGGCGGCCGCCCAGCCCGAACCGGTGCGCCGCACCACGAGCCGCAAGGCGGATCGTCGCGACACCCCGCGGCGTGCGAAGCCGGTGGCAGCACGCCCGGCCCGGAGCGCGACCCGCAGCGAGGCGAGCGCGGCGGCCGGGGCCGACTACCGTGCCGCGGTGGATCTGGTGCGCTCGGGGCAGAGCGAGGCAGCGATCACCGCGTTGCGCGGGTTCCTCGCTCGTTACCCGCGTCACGAGTACGCGGATAACGCGCAGTACTGGCTCGGCGAGGCGTTCTACGCGCGCAAGGACTACCAGCATGCACTCGTCGAGTTCCGCGCTACGATCGAGACCTACCCGCGGGGGAACAAGGTGCCCGACGCCCTGCTCAAGGTTGGTTACTGCTACCAGGCACTCGGCCAGGGGGACAAGGCGCACGCCGTGCTGGAGCAAGTCGTGAACCTGTATCCGAAGAGCGAGCCTGCCGCGCTGGCGGCGAAGCGATTGGAGCTCCCGTGAAGAAGATCCTGTTCGCGCTGCTCGTCGCGCCGGGAGCCGCCGCCGCGCAGGTGCCGGGCTACCCGCCGACGACCGCCGATGCCCCCATCTCGCTCGATCCGGGTGCGGCGCCGAGCCGGCCGACGCCGCCGCAGCAGCCCCAACCGAAGGCCGAGGCCAAGCCGAACGTGATCGTCGTCGGCCCCGACGGCAAGGTGACGTACGACCCGAACCAGGCGCAGGGGCAGCCCGCGGCGCCGGCGGGCGGTTACTACTACTCGCCGGATACCGGTCCGCCGTTCGGCTACGACACCGGCGGCGAGGAGCCGATCTCGGTGCACTCGGGACCGACGCCCGAGCTTCACGTCGTGCGCCGCGGCGACACGCTGTGGGACATCTGCTTCTACTACTTCAACGATCCGTGGCAGTGGCCGAAGGTGTGGTCGTTCAACCCGCAGATCACGAACCCGCACTGGATCTATCCCGGTGACCTGGTGCGGCTGTTGCCGCGCGGCCTGTTCGCGACGCAGGAGGGGACGCAAGAGGAGCCCGAGCAGCTGCAGCCCGCCGACAAGCCGGCGCCCGAGAACCTGCCGCCGCCGGCGCCGCGCTCGAGCGTCGCACTCAAGCAGACGGCGTTCGTCGAGAAGTCGGACCTCGACAAGTCGATCGTGATCGACGGCGCCGTCGACGAGAAGGAGCTCCTCTCGATCGGCGACTCGATCTACCTGTCGTATCCCGAGAAGAACCCGCCGAAGGTGGGCGAGTCCTATTCGGTCTACACGCCCGAGCACACGGTGAAGAGCGGTGGCAAGGAGCAGGGCGCGTACGTCCACGTGCTCGGCACGGTCGAGATCGTCAGCGTCAAGCAGGACAAGAAGGCGCGTGGCGTGATCACGGCGGCCAACCAGGAGATCGAGCGCGGCGCGAAGGTCGGTCCGCTGCTCAAGCAGTTCAAGAACGTCACGCCGGTGGCCGCGAAGGTCGACGCGCAGGGCTCGATCGTCGCGATGCTCGCCAAGGATCAGCTGATCGGGCAGGGCGAGATCGTGTTCGTCGATCTCGGCAAGGGCTCGGGCATCGAGGTCGGCAACCGGATGTTCGTCGTGCGCCGCGGCGACGCGAAGCCGCCCATCTCGGAGAACACGGTCGGCCAGGACGACCGCTCGTACCCGGCGCGGTCGCTCGGCCAGGTCGTGATCGTCGAGGTCGGCGAGAACATCTCGATCGGGCTCGTCACGCTGAGCGTGCAGGAGATGAGCGTCGGCGACCTCGTGATGATGCAGAAAGCTCCGTAGGCGAGCGCCGCGCACCCGGCTGGCCGCCGCATATATAGATGTAGGGCCGTCTCGCAAGGGCCTGAAATTGCTCGCGCTGGATCTCTCGCACTTGACGCGGGTGCCCCGGGTGGCTAATTGCATTCCCCTTGTGACCACTGCGTTGCGCACCATCGAGCCACTGGATGCGGGCTACCCGCAGCGGCTCCGTGCGCTCGGAATCGCTCGCACGCTGCACGTTCGCGGTGCGCTCGCCGAGGGTCCGGCCATCGCGATCGTCGGTGCCCGCGCGGCGACCAGCCGCGCCATGGAGCGCGCGCACGTGCTGGCCCGGCACCTCGCCGGCCACGGCGTCGCGGTCGTATCGGGCGGCGCGATCGGCATCGACGGCGCGGCTCATCGGGGCGCGCTCGCCGGCGGCGGCCATACGGTCGTCGTGCTCGGCAGCGGCGTCGACGTCGCGTATCCGGCGCGCCACGCGGGTCTGTTCGATCAGATCGTCGCGTGCGGCGGCGCGCTGGTCAGCATGTACCCGCTCGGCATGCAGCCGCGGCGCGGGACATTCACGCGGCGCAACGAGCTGATCGCCGCGCTCGCCGATGCGGTCATCGTGATCGAGGCCGACATTCGGTCGGGCTCGCTGTCGACCGCCATGGCGGCGCGCAGGCAAGCACGCATCGTCGCGGCCAGCCCCGGCAGCCCCGGCTGTCACCGCCTGATCGCGACCGGCGCGGCCCTCGCCGAGGACATCGACGACGTGCTCGCGATCCTCGATGGCCGCCCGCGCTATCCCCAGCCGCCGAGCCTCGACGCCGATGCGCTCGCGGTCCGCGATGCGCTCGCCGCGGGCGTGCGCGGTATCGATGCTCTCGTTCGCCACACCGGTCTGCCGGTGCGTGCCGTGCTACGTGCTCTGCCCCAACTCGAGTCGTTTGCGAGGTGTTCGTGACCAAGAAGAAAGCGCCGCCAGCCGCCACCACAACTCCTGCGCGCAAGCGCGCGGGTGGGAAGCCGTCCGCCGCGAAGGGCAACGGCAAGGCGAAGGGTGCAGCCACCAAGGCCGCGCCCAAGAAGTCGGCCGCGAAGGCGGAGAGCAAGGAGAAGGCCGCCCCGAAGAAGCCGGTGAAGGCCGCCAAGCCGTCGAAGACCGCCCCGAAGGCGGCGAGCGATGGCGAGGGCGAGGCGCCGGTCAAGAAGCCCAAGAAGGTCAAGCCGGGCTCGGCGCTCGTCGTCGTCGAGTCGCCCGCGAAGGCGCGCACGATCAACAAGTACCTGGGCGGCAACTACGTCGTGAAGGCGTCGGTCGGCCACGTCCGCGATCTGCCGAAGTCGAAGATCGGCGTCGACCTCGAGGACGGCACGTTCGAGCCCGTCTACGAGGTGCTCGAGGGCAAGAAGAAGGTGCTCGGCGAGATCCGCAAGGCGGCGCGCGAGGTCGAGACCGTCTACCTCGCGAGCGATCCGGATCGCGAGGGTGAGGCGATCGCCTGGCACATCGCCGAGGAGATCAAGGACGTCAACACGAACCTGCACCGCGTCCTGATCAACGAGATCACGAAGAAGGGCGTGACCAAGGCGATCCAGAACCCGCTGTCGATCGACATGAACAAGACCGATGCGCAGCAGGCGCGCCGGATCCTCGATCGCCTCGTCGGCTACAAGATCAGCCCGATCCTGTGGAACAAGGTCCAGCGCGGCCTGTCCGCCGGCCGCGTGCAGTCCGTCGCGGTGCGCCTCGTGTGCGAGCGCGACGAGGAGATCAAGGCGTTCACGCCCGAGGAGTACTGGTCGGTCGACATCACGTGCCGCGGGAGCCAGCCGCCTCCGTTCGAGGCGCGGATCTGGAAGTGGCTGGGCGAGAAGGCCGAGCCGAAGACCGCCGCCGATGCCGAGGCGATCGCGACCGAGCTGCGCGCCGGCGACGCCGTCGTCGCGAGCGTCGAGAAGAAGGAGCGCCGCAAGAAGCCGCAGGCGCCGTTCATCACGTCGAGGCTCCAGCAGGATGCCGCGCGCAAGCTGCGGTTCTCCGCGAAGCGCACGATGGCGCTCGCGCAGCGCCTGTACGAAGGCGTCGAGCTCGGCGAGGAGGGACCGACCGGTCTCATCACGTACATGCGTACCGACTCGACGCGTATCTCCGACGATGCGTTGACCGCGGTACGTCAGCACATCACCGAGACCTACGGGCCGGAGTATCTGCCGGCCGAGATCAACACGTACGGCAACAAGGACCGCGCGCAGGACGCGCACGAGGCGATCCGCCCGACCCAGATGGAGTGGCCGCCCGACCGCGTCGCGCAGGCGCTCGCCGAGCACCCCGAGGCCGTCGAGCTGACGAAGCTGTATCGCTTGATCTGGCAGCGCTTCGTCGCCTCGCAGATGGTGCCCGCGGTCTACGACCAGACCACGGTCGACATGGATCGCGGCCAAGCAGTGATCCGCGCGAACGGCCAGGTGATGAAGTTCGCCGGTTACACGAGGGCGTACGAAGTCTCGGAGACCGACGACGCGAAGGCCGAAGCTGCGGAAGCCGCCGACAAGCTGCTGCCGCCGCTCGAAGTCGGCGAGACCGTCACGCTCGAGAGCGTGCGTCCCGAGCAGCACTTCACGCAGCCGCCGCCGCGGTTCTCCGAGGCGTCGCTGGTCAAGGAGCTCGAGGAGCGCGGCATCGGCCGGCCGTCGACGTACGCGGCGATCATGTCGACGATCGTCGACCGCGGCTATGTCGAGAAGAAGGAGGCGCGGTTCTGGCCGACCGAGCTCGGCGTGCTCGTCAACTCGCTGCTCGTCGAGAGCTTCCCCGAGATCGTGTCGAGCGACTTCACCGCGAAGATGGAGGCCGACCTCGATCACGTCGAGGACGGCAGCGCGGACTGGCGCAAGCTGCTCGCGACGTTCTACGGCCCGTTCAAGCTCGAGCTCGAGAAGGCCGAGACCGAGATGCGCGACGTCAAGCGGGAGGAGATTCCGACCGAGTGGACGTGCGAGAAGTGCGGCAAGCCGATGGTCATCAAGTGGGGCCGCAACGGCAACTTCGCCGCGTGCCAGGGCTACCCCGAGTGCCGCAACACGATGGAGGTGGTGCGTAACCTCGACAACACCTGGGAGAAGGTCCCGCCGCAGACGACCGACGAGGTCTGCGAGACGTGCGGCGCGCCGATGACCGTCAAGCGCGGTCGGTTCGGCAGCTTCCTCGCGTGCACGCGCTACCCCGACTGCAAGACGACCAAGCCGATCTCGCTCGGCGTGAAGTGCCCGCGGCCCGGCTGCGGCGGCTTCATCGCCGAGAAGCGGTCGCGGCGCGGCAAGCCGTTCTACGGCTGCTCGAACTGGGCGAAGAAGGGCTGTGACTTCGTCGCGTGGGACAAGCCGATCCCGCAGCCGTGCCCGGTGTGCCAGGCCAAGTTCGTGCTCAAGAAGGAGACCAAGCGCGGCACCACGCTGCGCTGCATGGAGTGCGACTGGCGCAGCGAGGGCGCCGACGACTCCGAGGAGAACGCGGCGTAGTCACGCCCGCCCGCGCCTGCAGGCGCGGGCACCCGATACCGGGCGTTGCTCGCGCCCGTGTCGACCGACCAGGCCGCCTCCCGCGGGGGGCGCAGCGGTTGCGCTCGGGGCAACGTGCCCCGGCGCGGCGTCCTCGCGCTCGGGAGTCGCCGGTGATCCCAGGCTCTTTGCCGTCAGCGCGGGCCGCGATTCGCAGGCCCGTCCGGTGTGTCCGGGATCCGGATGAGGGCCGGCCGATCCGCACGCACCAAGCGCGGCCACCCAGCCGAGGTACCTCCGGGGCAGCGGGCGCATGCGCTCGAGGACAGGCCGACCCGCGCGCGAGTTGCGCCCGACGATCAGCGCTCCCCGGCGGACCCGGACTTCAGGTAGCGTCATGCGCATGGCGAAGGCAAAGAAGGCTACCAGGACGAAGAAGTCTGCGAAGGCGGCGAAGAAGTCGGGTGGCAAGAAGCCCCCGGCCAAGAAACCGGTGAAGAAGCCGGCGCGCGGTAGCGCGAAGCCGTCGAAGGCGCGCAAGCCGGCGAAGAAGCCGGCCGCGAAGAAGTCGAACGTACGGCGCGCGCCGGCCCGGCCGCGCCAGACCGAGCCGAGCAGCGTCGGCGCGAATGTCGTGAACGTCGCGCCGGTTCCGCAGGAGCCCATCGAGAGCGCGACGCGGATGCCCGAGCCCGAGATCACCGAGACCGACGAGAGCTGGGACTCCGAAGCCGCGATGTGATCGCGTCGCGCGAGCGCGCGATCCCATGCTACGAAGTGCGCGATGACTGACGTCACCGTCGTCGGCGGAGGCATGGCGGGCAGCGAGGCTGCGTGGCAGCTCGCCGAGGCCGGTCTGTCGGTCTCGCTCGTCGAGATGAAGCCGTGCGCGATGTCGCCCGCGCACCAGAGCCCGCTGCTCGGCGAGCTGGTGTGCTCCAACTCGCTGCGCAGCGACGATCCGATCGCGCCGGCCGGCTTGCTCAAGCACGAGCTGCGCCGCGCGGGCTCGCTCGTCATCGCGTGCGCGGACGAGCATCGCGTGCCGGCGGGGCAGGCCCTCGCGGTCGAGCGTTTCGGGTTCGCGCGCGCGATCACGCAGCGGCTCGCGCTGCACCCGCGCATTCGCATCGAGCGCCGCCGGCTCGACGTGCTGCCCGACCATCCGGTGATCGTCGCGACCGGCCCGCTCACCGAGGGCCAGCTCGGCGAGGTGATCCGCGCCGAGCTCGGCGGCGATCGCATGTACTTCTACGATGCGATCGCGCCGATCGTGGCGGCCGATTCGATCGACTGGGACTTCGCGTTTCGCGGCTCGCGCTGGGGCCGCGATGCCGATGCGCCGGATCGCGACGGGGACACCGATCGCGCGGCCGGCGGCGATACCGGCGTCGGCGACTACATCAACTGCCCGCTCGACAAGGCGCAGTACGAGGCGTTCGTCGCCGCGGTCAACGCGGGCCGCAAGATCCTGCCGCACGACTTCGAGGAGCCGCGCTACTTCGAGAGCTGCATGCC
>DAIRFU010000178.1:0-11309 GCA_036794935.1 Kofleriaceae bacterium
CGACCGTGAGGTCGTCGTGGCGGCACTCAACGAGGCCGGCTACATGACCGAGACGGCGGCGAGCGGCGCCGACGCGATCGCGCGGTGCCGCGACCGCGCGTTCGATGCGGTCACGCTGGATCTGACGCTGCCCGACATGAGCGGGCTCGATCTTGTCGGCGCGCTGCGCGGCGAGCCGCGGATGCGCACGGTGCCGGTGATCGTCGTGACCGTGATCCCCGACGCGAAGCTGGTCGCCGGGTTCGCCGTCAATGACGTGCTGCGCAAGCCGCTCGAGACCGGGGCCCTGCTCTCCGCACTCGAGCGCGCGGGCGTACGGCCCGAGCGGCCGGGTGGGATCCTCGTCGTCGATGACGATCCCGGAGCGCTGCGCCTGATGGACGCGGCGCTCGCGTCGATCGGCTTCGTCGCGATCACGCGGTCGAGCGCCGCCGCGGGGCTCGAGGCCGCCGCGAAGCTCCAGCCGACCGCGGTCGTGCTCGATCTCGTGATGCCCGGCATGGACGGAGTCGAGTTCCTCGACCGGTTCCGCCGGATCCCGGAGCACATGCGCACACCGGTCCTGATCTGGACGATGAAGGACCTCAGCGAGACCGAGCGCGAGCAGCTGCGCATCTCCGCGCAAGGGGTTGTATCGAAGCACAGCTGCACGCCGTCGACCGTGGTCGCGCAGCTGCGCGCGCTGTTGCCGGAGGCGCCCTGATGGCCGAGCGCGTGCTGATCGTCGACGACAATCCGATCAACCTCAAGCTGGTCGCCTACCTCGTCAAGGCGAGCGGCTACGAGGTCGATACGGCCGTTGATGCGGACGCGGCGCTCGCCGCGATCGCGGCACACCGGCCGCGCGTGATCCTCATGGATCTCCAGTTGCCCGGCGTCGACGGCCTCGAGCTGACGCGCCGGCTCAAACAGGACCCGGCTACCCGGGAGATCGCGATCATCGCGGTGACCGCATACGCGATGAAGGGTGACCAGGAGAAGGCGTTCGAGGCGGGATGCGATGACTACGTGACCAAGCCGATCGACACGCGGGCACTGCCGCAGCTGATCGCTCGTCATGCGAAGGGCAGGGAATGACCGAGCACAAGATCATGGTCGTCGACGACAACGCGGCGATCCGCCGGATGGTGAAGAACGCGCTCACCCGGCAGGGCTACCAGGTACTCGAGGCACCGGATGGCGCGACCGCGCGCCTGCTGATGGCACGCGAGCGGCCCCGACTCGTCCTCCAGGATCTGATGCTGCCCGACGCGGACGGCTTCTCTCTCGTCGGCGAGTTGCGCAAGCTGGCCGTGGATGACGTCGCGATCCTCGCGTTCTCGGGGTTCGTGTCCAAGCTCGATCAGGCCCGCGTCTCGTCGGTGGGCTTCGACGACATCATTCACAAGCCGATCGCGCCATCGCGCCTGCTGCCGCTGCTCGAGGCGCACATGCCGCCGCCGGTGCCCAAGGCGGAGAAGTTCGGCGTCGGCCGCCGCCTGGTCGTCGCCGATGACGATCCGCTCCAGCTCAAGCTGGCGAGCTTCCGGCTCGGCCGGCTCGGGTTCGAGATCGAGACCGCAGGCGATGGCGCGGCGGCGCTCGCGGCGGTGCGCCGTCGCCGGCCGGACGCGGTGGTCTCCGACGTCATGATGCCGGAGCTCGACGGCTTCGGCCTCGCGATGGCGCTGCGCCAGGATCCGGACCTGCGCGCGGTGCCGCTCGTGCTCGTCACGTCGAGCTACGTCGAGCCCTCGGACCGCGAGCTCGCGCAGCGTGCGGGCGCGAACGACCTGGTCGTCCGTACGCCGGAGCTCAACGAGCTGATCGAGCTGTTGCGCCGCACGCTGACCTCGAGCACGCAGACCTCGCAGATCGAAGTGACCGAGCTGACCGAGCTCGAGCGCGAGCGCAACCGGCGGGTGTTCCGCCAGCTCGAGCGTCAGGTCATGCTCAACACGGGGCTCGCCAGGCGCTGCTCGGCTCTCGCGTCCGAGCTCACCGTGCTCACGGGCATCGCGGAGGCCGTGCTCAAGCACCGCGACGTCGATGCCGCGCTCGACGAGGCGCTCGCGGCCTGCTTCGATGCCGGTGGCGTCTCGATCGGCGCGCTGTACCTGCTCGGCGATGGCGGTGCACTGCGCGTGCGCACGCTCGGCGCCGACGGCAGCTGGAGCGCGGGTGATCTCGCGACCTTCTTCGATAACGAGTCGTTGCTGCGCTCGGTGATGACATCGGGGCAGCCACTGCACGTTCCGTCGCCGGACGTGCCTCCCGAGGTCGCCGAGCGGCTGCTGCGGCTGTGCGAGGCCAACGCGTTGCTCGTGGCGCCGCTGACCGGCTCGAGCGGCCCGCTCGGTGCGCTGCTGATGGCGGCGCGCGGCCGCGAGCTCGACGAGGACGACTGGCGCGCGTTCGCGATGGGCGTCGGCTCGCAGATCAGCCAGGTGCTGACGCTCGCGCGCGCGTACGCCGACGTCGAGGCGGCGGAGCGCAAGGCCGCCGATCACGCCGCCCTGCTCGAGGCGGTCATGTCGAGCGCGCCCGACTACGTGATCCACCTCGACCGCGACGGCGTGATCCGGTTCATCAACCGCATCGATCCGCCGCGCACACCGGCCGAGATGCTCGGCGTCAACTGGTTCGAGCTGGTCGCCGAGGAGCAGCTCGTGCGGGCGCGCGCGGCGTTCGACCTCGCGCTGAGCGGCACGGTGTCGGAGCTCGAGATCCAGACCCAGGCTCCCGAGGGAGTCGCGACGTGGTTCCACGGCCGCCTCGGGCCGATCCGGCGCGATGGCGCGATCACCGGCTGCGTGATGATCGCACGCGACATCACGGACAAGAAGCAGACCGAGATGCAGCTCATGCTCGCCGACCGGATGGCGTCGGTCGGCACGCTCGCCGCCGGTGTCGCCCACGAGATCAACAACCCGCTCGCCGCGGTCATCGCGAACCTCGACATGGCGCTGCACGATGTCGGGCTCCTCGAGCAGCGGGTGGCGTTGCCGCCGGATCTGCTCGACGAGCTGCGCGACGCCCGCATGTCCTCGGATCGCGTGCGCGAGATCGTGCGTGACCTCAAGCTGTTCTCGCGCACCCAGGAGGAGCGCCAGGGCGCGGTCAACGTCGAGAAGGTGCTCGAGTCGACGCTGCGGATGGCGTGGAACGAGGTCCGCCACCGCGCGAAGGTCGTCAAGGAGTACGGCAATGTCCCGCGGGTCACCGCGAACGAGTCGCGGCTCGGGCAGGTGATGCTCAACCTGCTCGTCAACGCCGTTCAGGCGATCCCCGAGGGCAACTACCTCAACAACGAGATCCGGATCCGGACCTACGTCGAGGCCGACAACGTCGTGATCGCGATCCGCGACACCGGGACGGGCATCCCGATCCAGGTCCAGCGCCGGCTGTTCACGCCGTTCTTCACGACCAAGCCGGTCGGTGTCGGCACCGGGCTCGGGCTCGCGATCTCGCACCGCATCGTGACCGCGATGAACGGCACGATCACGTTCGAGAGCGAGGTCGGCAAGGGGACCGAGTTCCGGATCACGCTGCCGGTGGCGAGCACGGCCGCCCAGCCGATCACCCAGAGAGTCCCGACCGCGAGAATCGCGTCTCGGCGCGGCCGCGTGCTCGTGATCGACGACGAGGAGTCGCTCGGGCAGGCGATCCGGCGCTACCTCTCGCAGGAGCACGAGGTCGAGGCGGTCACCAGCGCGCGCGTGGCGCTCGACCTGCTCGCCGGTGGGGCGCGCTACGACGTGATCCTGTGCGATCTGATGATGCCGCAGATCACGGGCATGGAGCTTCACGACAGCGTCACCCGGCTCGACGCGGACCAGGCCGAGAAGATCGTGTTCGTCACCGGTGGCGCGTTCACCGAGGCGGCGCGGACGTTCTTCGAGTCGACGACGAACCCGCGTATCGAGAAGCCGTTCGACCTCAAGTCGCTGCGTCAGCTCGTCAACGAGCTGATCCAGTAGGGGCGGCGCGGTCCGTGCCCGGCCAGTCCGAGGACGCCGGTCGCATGCCTTGCGTCCCTCATCGTTCACAACGACGAGCGAGGTAGGCAACCGGATCGTATAGTGTGCGCGATGCGCGAAACCGCGACCGTTCACCACGACTTCGACTACGTCGTTGTTGGCTCCGGCTTCGGAGGGGCGGTCTCGGCGTGCCGGCTCGCCGAGAAGGGCTACTCGGTCGCGGTGCTCGAGATGGGCAAGCGGTGGACCGAGCAGGACTTCCCGACGTCGACCTGGAACGTGCGGCGCTGGATCTGGCGGCCGGGCCTCAAGCTGTTCGGTTTCTATGACATGCGGCCGTTTCGTCACGTCATGATCCTGTGCGGCAACGCGGTCGGCGGCGGCTCGATCACGTATGCCAACACGCTGCTCGTGCCGCCCGAGATCGTCTGGCGCGAGGGCTCGTGGCGCGGCATCGCCGACTGGGAGCGCGAGATGCCCCAGCACTACGCGACGGCGCGGCGCATGCTCGGCGTCACGGAGAACAAGATTCTCGGCGAGGCCGACCGGATGCTGAAGAAGATGGCCGACGATCAGGGAGTCGGCGACACGTTCTATCGCACCGACGTCGCGGTCTACTTCGGCGAGGGCCCGGGCGCGCCGCACCCCGATCCGTACTTCGGTGGCGAGGGGCCGCCGCGCGCGGGCTGCATCGGCTGCGGCGGCTGCATGGTCGGCTGCCGCTACAACGCGAAGAACACGCTCGACAAGAACTACCTCTACTTCGCCGAGAAGCGCGGCGCCAAGGTATTCGCCGAGACCCGCGTCGTCGACATCCGCCCGCTCGGGGCCGCCGACGGCAGCGACGGCTACGCGATCACGACCGAGCGCTCGACCGCGTGGTTCGCCAAGGAGCGCCGTACGGTGACCGCGAAGGCCGTCGTGCTCTCGGCGTCGGCGCTCGGCACGATGGACCTCCTGCTGCGGCTCAAGCAGCGCGGCTCGCTGCCTGCAATCTCGGATCGGCTCGGTCACGACGTGCGGACGAACTCGGAGTCGATCGTCGGCGTGCGGTTTCCAGGCACCGACCTCGACATGTCCAAGGGCATCGCGATCGGCTCGGGGATCCACATCGATCGGTTCACTCACATCGAGGCGACACGCTATCCGCGTGGCTCCGACGTGATCGGCCTGCTCGGCACGCTGCTCGTGACGGGCACCGGGCGCCGGCGCATCGCCAGGTGGATCGGCTCCGCGTTTCGCCATCCGGTGCGCTTCGCGCGCGCGGCATGGCCGTTCGGCTTCGCGCGCGAGACGCTGATCTTCCTGGTCATGCAGACGATCGACGCGACGCTGCGCATGCGGCTGCGCCGGCGCTGGTGGCGGCCGTTTCACCCCGTGTTGACCACCGAGGGCGAGCGGATCCCGACGAACATCCCGCAGGCGAACGCGTTCACCGAGAAGGCCGCCGCGGCGTTCGGCGGGATCCCGATCACGTCATCCTCGGAGATTTTGTTCGACATGCCGATGACGGCGCACTGCATCGGCGGCTGCGTGATGGGCGAGGATCCATCGCGCGGCGTGATCGACGCGCAGCACCGGGTCTTCGGTTATCAGAACCTGCTCGTCGTCGACGGCTCCGCGGTGGGCGCGAACCTCGGGGTCAACCCGAGCCTGACCATCACCGCGCTCGCCGAGCGAGCGATGACGTTTATCGCGCCGAAGTCGTGAGTATAGCGACGGCGATTTCGGGAAACATTGTTCCCTTGCGGTTGGCCACTTCGATCCGTAGCTATCTGCCATGGCGACCACTCAATGGGACTTCGATCTCGCTCACTCGAGCGTCAACTTCCACGTCCGTCACCTCATGGTGTCCAAGGTGCACGGCCGGTTCACGAAATGGGGAGGCACGCTCGTACTCGACGAGCAGGACCTGACCCGCTCGCAGATCGACGTCTCCATCGACGCCGCATCGATCGACACTCGCGATGACAAGCGCGACGAGCACCTGCGCTCGGCCGACTTCCTCGAGCTCGCGAAGAATCCGGCGATCACGTTCAAGAGCACGAAGATCGAGCGCGCGGGCGAGGACACCTATCGCGTGCTCGGCGACCTCTCGATCCGTGGCGTGACCCGGCCGGTCACGCTCGAGGTCGAGGGCGGCGCCCGCGTCGCCGATCCGTGGGGTGGCACGCGCACCGGCTTCTCGGCGCGCACGTCGATCAGCCGCAAGGACTTCGGGCTCAACTGGAACGTCGCGCTCGAGGCCGGCGGCTTCCTCGTCGGCGACAAGGTCGAGATCACGCTCGAGATCGAGGCGATCAGGAAGACTGCGGACGCAGCGGCGTGATCGCTAGCGGGGCTGGGTCGGCCAGCCCTCCGCGCCGACCAGCGGCACGAACCGGACCTCGCCGAGGTTCTCCTCGACGAACGTGCTCGTCTCCTTGCGCGTGATGCGGACGAGGCGCTGGGTCGACGCATCGCCGTGCGGCAGCACGATACGACCGCCGACGGTGAGCTGATCGAGGAGCGAGGGCGGCGGCGACGGTGCCCCGGCGGCGACCGCGATCGCCTGGTACGGCGCGGCCGCAGGCCAGCCGAGCGTGCCATCGCCGTGGTGGACGTGCACGTTCTGGTAGCCGAGCCTGGCCAGTCGTTCGGACGCGGTGACCGCGAGCTCCTCGATGCGCTCGACCGTGTGCACCTCGCGCGCGAGCTGGCCGAGGATCGCCGCGCCATAGCCGGAGCCGGTGCCGATCTCGAGCACGCGCTCGCCGCCGGCGAGACCGAGTGCCTGCACGGTCATCGCGACGACATACGGTTGCGAGATGGTCTGACCGTGGCCGATCGCGAGCGGAGAGTCCTCGTAGGCCCAGCCCTTGTGGCCGTCGTCGACGAACGCCTCGCGCGGCACCGAGCCGAATGCGGCGAGCACCGCGGGATCGATGATGTCGCGACGCCGCAGCTGATCGCTGACCATGCGCTCGCGCTTCTCGTTCCGAGTCATCTCCCGCCCTCGCCCACGAGCATGACCACGAAGCCGGAGCCGCGCAATCGGTGCGGGTGAATCACGCAGAGGTTTCGTGAGCGACCGTATGCGATCTCACCGTCAAGACCGGGCATGGAGCCGACCGCACCACGGTCTCGGTCACGCTCCCGAGTAACGCCCGCGAGACGCCGCGCCGGCCGTGGGTGCCCATGATGATCAGGTCGGCCGGAATCTCCTTCGCGGTCTGGTTGATCAGATCGCGCGCATCGCCCGTCCGCAGCATGACCTCGCCGAACGTCGCGAGGTGGCGCTTGCGGTCGGCGAGCCGATCGAGCGCGTCCTGGTCGTCGCGGACGAGGGAATCGATGACCGTGCTTGTCAGCGCGACGCCCAGCTCGGGGACGCCGAGTGCCGGGATCCCGATGACATGGAGCAGGTGCACCTTCGCGTCCAGCTGGCGGGCGAGCTCGCATGCGTAGTCGAGCGCCTCCTCGGCTCCCTCGCTCAAGTCGGTCGGAACCAGGATGTTCTTCGGCAGCATGACGCCCCAGACGCTTCACGAAGCGGGCCAAGGATGAGCTAACGTTCGCGCGACTGGATGAGGCTGACCCGCAAGTTCATCGCGGCGCTCGTGATCAGCGTTGCGCTCGTCGCGATGATCCAGGGGTTCTTCGACTACCGGCGCGAGCGGGCCGTCTTTGATAGCCAGATGCGTGCCGAGGCGACAGCGCTCGGGCGTGCGCTCGCGCGCGGCATGGCCGAGGTGTGGGAGCGTGACGGCGAAGCCGCGGCCCGCCAGTTCCTGCTCACCGCGTCGAGCCGTAGCGAGCACATCCGCGCGCGCTGGGTCTGGCTCGACGCCACGAGCCGCGATGCGCCGCGGATCTCGGGAGACCAGCTCGCGGCGCTCGGCGAAGGGCAAGTGGTCAGCCTGATGGAGCCCGGCGTGCTGCTCACGTACATCCCGGTCGAGGTCCCGGAGGCGCGCGAGGGCGGGCTCGAGATCGCGCAGCCGCTGGACGAGCTCTATCGCTTCACGAGCGATTCGCTGCGCAACCGGATCCTCGCGTCGGCGAGCGCGGTGTCGATCGCGGGCGTGCTGGCGATCCTGCTCGGCATCGTGTTCATCGGCCGGCCGATCTCGCGGCTCGCCGACAAGGCGCGGCGCGTCGGCACCGGTGACCTGAGCGGACCGCTCGTGCTCGCACAACGCGACGAGCTCGGCCAGCTCGCGACCGAGATCAACCTGATGTGCGAGCGACTCGCGACCGAGCGCAGCGCGCGCGAGGCGGCGATGGAGCAGCTGCGCCATGCCGATCGGCTGACCACGGTCGGCAAGCTCGCGTCCGGAATCGCGCACGAGCTCGGTACACCGCTGAACGTCGTGCAGGGTCGCGCCCGGCTGATCCGCGACCACGAGGTCGAGGGCGACGACGCGATCGACTCGGCACGGATCGTGCTCGAGCAGGCCGAGCGGATGACGGCGCTGATCCGGCAGTTGTTCGATTTCGCGCGGCCGCGCCCGCTCCGCAAGGCGTCGCTCGATGTCCGCGCGCTCCTCCTTCGCGTCTGCGAGCTGGTCGGCACGATGGCGCGCAAGGCGGGGGTGACGCTCGACGTCGCACCGGTGGAGGACGCGATCCGGGTCGATGCCGACGAGGCGCAGCTCCACCAGGTGCTGACGAACCTCCTCATCAACGCGATCCACGCGATGCCGGGCGGCGGTACGGTCACGCTGGTGACCCGGATCGGCGAGGCGCCGCCACCACCGCCGTACGTCGAGCGCGAGCGGAGGAGGTGGCTCGCGATCGAGGTGCGCGATAGCGGATCCGGGATGACGGCGCAGACGCGCGAGCGCATCTTCGAGCCCTTCTTCACGACGAAGCAGGTCGGAGAGGGCACCGGCCTCGGGCTCAGCGTGTCCTGGGGCATCGTTCGCGAGCACGGCGGCTGGATCGACGTCAGCTCGGAGCCGGGCGGCGGCTCGACGTTCACGGTATGGCTGCCGGTAGGCGAGCCCTCCGGAGGTGACACATGAAGGTGTTTATCGTCGATGACGAACCGGAGATGACGAACCTCGTCCAGCTCGGGCTCAAGAAGCGTGGCTTCACGCCGGTGACGTTCGGCAACGGCGCCGACGCGCTCGCGGCGCTCGCCGAGCACGACGTCGATGTCATCGTCACCGATCTCAACATGAAGGGGATGACCGGTCTCGAGCTGTGCCAGCAGGTCGTCGCCGATCGCCCCGACATCCCGGTGATCCTGCTGACCGCGTTCGGCAGCTTCGAGACCGCGGTCGGGGCGATTCGCGCCGGCGCGTACGACTTCGTCACCAAGCCCGTCGAGATCGAGGCGCTCGCGATCGCGGTCCGGCGCGCGGGCGAGCACCGTCAGCTGCGCAGCGAGGTCAAGCGGCTGCGCGAGGTGGTCAAGACCGCGTTCGGGCGCGGCGATCTGATCGGTGCGAGCCCGGCGATGCGCCAGGTCTACGACCTGATCGATCACGTGTCGACGACCGACGCGACCGTGCTGATCACCGGCGAGAGCGGCACCGGCAAGGAGGTCGTCGCGCGCACGGTCCACGATCGCAGCCGGCGCAAGGACGGCCCGTTCGTGGCGATCAACTGCGCGGCGATGCCGGAGTCGCTGCTCGATAGCGAGCTGTTCGGCCACGCGAAGGGTGCGTTCACCGACGCCCGGCAGAACCACCAGGGGCTGTTCCAGCAGGCGCACGGCGGCACGCTGTTCCTCGACGAGATCGGCGAGATGGCACTCGCGCTGCAACCCAAGCTCCTGCGCGCGATCCAGGAGCGCAAGGTGCGGCCCGTCGGCGGCGAGGCAGAGGTGCCCGTCGACGTCCGGATCATCGCGGCGACGAACCGCGATCTGGAGGCGATGGTCGAGGAGCGGCGGTTTCGCGAGGACCTCTACTACCGGATCAACGTCATCCACATCCCGCTGCCACCGCTGCGCGCGCGAGGTGGCGACGTGCTGCTGCTCGCCCAGCACATGCTGCGCCAGTACGCCGCCGTGTTCGGCAAGAAGGTGGTCGCGCTGTCGCCGGCTGCAGCCGAGCGGATCGTGTCGTACGAGTGGCCGGGAAACGTGCGCGAGCTCGGCAACTGCCTCGAGCGCGCGGTCGCGCTCGCCCACTTCGAGGAGATCCGGGTCGAGGACCTGTCCGACAAGGTCCGCCACCGCGCGCGGTCCTCGGCGCTGTCGGGCTCCGACCTGCCGGAGCTCCTCACGCTCGAGGAGGTCGAGCGCCGCCACGTGCTACGCGTGTTCGACGCCTGCAACGGCAACCGCACCGACGCGGCGAAGATGCTGGGCCTCGATCGCAAGACGCTGTACCGCAAGCTGCTACGCTGGGGAGTCGGAGACTCCACGTGACGCGGTTTGCAGTACGCGAGGCGACCATCGCCGATGCCGAGGGCATCGCGCGCGTTCACACCGATAGCTGGCAGACCAGCTACCGCGGGATCCTGCCCGAGACGGTGCTCGATCGCATCGACGTCGGCCAGCGCGCCGAGTCGCGGCGGCGGATCCTGCGCGATCGCTCGGTGTTCCAGCTCGTCGCGCACGATGTCACGCACGGCGACATCGTCGGGTTCTGCGATGCCGGCGCGAGCCGCCGTCACGTGCCGTACAAGGGCGAGGTCTACGCGATCTACCTCGCGCATCGCGCGAAGCGCCACGGGCTGGGCCAGCAGATGTTCGAGCGCGTGCAGGCGTGGCTCGTCGCGCAGGACATGCGGTCGATGATCGTCTGGGTGCTCGAGAACAATCATCACGCGCGCCGGTTCTACGAGGCGCTGGGCGGTCGGCCGGGCGGGCGCGTGCCGTCGCGGGTCGGCGGTCACCCCGTCGTCGAGCTGTCGTACGTCTGGGATCGCCTGTAGCCGCGTGGGGCGGGGCGAAGTGCCTCGCGGGGCAAGCTGCCCCGCGATAGGCGGCGCGACGGGCGGAAACGGTCGGCTGGTGCGAGGCACGCTGGATGCACACGGCCCTGGCGCTCAGCTCAGGAGAATCACACCATGCGCAATCTATTTCGTGCCGCGTTCGTGCTCGTTGCCCTTCAGCTCCCCGCGTTCGCGGAGACCCCCGCGCCGAAGACCCCGACGGCGGTGAAGGCCAAGACGACCAAGAAGCCGACCAAGAAGGCGACCGCCAAGACGGCGAAGACGACGAAGAAGGCGGACGCCAAGACCGATACCAAGTCGGACGACAAGGCGACCGAGAAGACGACCGACGACGCGAAGTAAACCGATTCGGTGATACACACGCGGCGTGCCTCGCGCTGCCGTCATCGTCGATCGCTTCGCGCCCGAGGCCCGCGCCCTGCGCGCGACGTTCGATGACCGGTTCGCCGAGCCACGCAG
>DAIRFU010000793.1:0-3123 GCA_036794935.1 Kofleriaceae bacterium
CGTTGCCTTCGGCCGCTTCGGCGCGGGGCGCTCGTCATTGACAGACTTGACGAACGCGGCGACCCCTTCCTCGGTCGTCATGTCGTAGCCGGCGCGCATGCCCTGGATGAACAGCGTCTTGGCCATGCCGAAGTTGCTCTCGTCGGCGAGCTCGCGCGCGAGCCGCTGGGCGGCATTCGGTCCCAGCGCGGCCAGACACTCCGCCGCGTGGGGGGCGCCCAGCTCGCGCTCGACGAACGTCAGCAGGCCGCGCATCGTCTCGACGATCAGCGGCGCGGCGCCGGGCTCGATCGTCAGCTTGTGCGGGATGACCTGGAAGAGCAGCGTCTTCATCTCCTCCGGCGTCAGCCCGACGATCGTCGCGCCGAACGTGCTCGCCGCGTACTCGACGAGCATCTCGGCGATCGGCTGCGCCTCCTCGCTGGCCTCGGGGGCCTCCTCGAAGCGCGACATCAACGCGTCGAAGTGGTCCTCGAACAGGTCGTGATCCACCTCGCCGTCGGCGTCGAGCACCGTCTCCCAGGTCGCCGGATCCTCCTCGTCTTCGCCGAGCTCCTGGTCACCGATATAGAGCGGTGCCGCGAGCGTCACGCTCACCTCGCCGTGGTCCGTGTCGACCGTGGTCTCGTGCTCGACGCGCGCGCCCAGCTGCCAGACGGCCAGGAGCCCACGCTCGCGCTCGACGAGCTCGGCCAGCGCGGTCACCACCGCCGTGATCGCGATGTGCTCCTCGATCGTCAACCCGCGCTTGATCAGATCCTCGTCGAGGACAACGAACGACGGATACGCGTGCGGACCGGCGACCTCCCAGCCGTGCCGCGCGATCTCGGCCACGAGTGGCTCGGGGAGCTCGCGCCGATCGTCGAACATGAACATGAAGTGCGCCGGCAGCCCGCCGCGTTCGCCGCTCCGCGCCGCCTCCATGAACCGGGTCGCGTCGTCGACGCTCCTGAACAGCGACATCCCGTACGACTGGCCCATCTGACCGACCACGCACAGCGCGCCATCCGTGATGTCGAGTCGCTCGCACGTGACCGCCACGAACCCATCCGCGGGCAAGCTGTCCCACGGTCGTGCGCGATAGAGCCGCGCCGCCGCGCGGAACAGGTGCGCGACATCGCCCGATTCGATCCCTGGGCCGAGATACGTGGTGCCATCGGCGTCCTCGCGCTCGCGCCGCGCGATGTGCGCCGTCAAGGACGCGATGACGTCGTCGACCTCGGGTGTCGGTGCGACGACCAGCTCGACATCGCCGAGCGAGCCGCGCAGTGCGTGCGCCAGTGCCTCGTCGGAGACCCGCACGCGGGCCGGGACGCGCGGCGTGCCCGCGAGTGGCTCGCGCGTGGCGAGGTGAAACAACCCCGCGGCGCGCGGCAGTGCCTGCTCGGGGCGGACGAGCTGCGAGTCGACGACGCAGCCCGTCGCGGGCTCGAGCCACATCACCGCGGTCGGCTTGTACGGCTCGCCCTCGCCGGTGACGTACGACGGGAACGTGACGAGTGCGCCGATCCACTCGCCGCAGCGAGGCAATCGGGCGGGCACCTGCGGATCGTCGAACATGAGCGTTTCGTACCACGGGTCGCGCAGATCGCGGCGCGAAGCGTGCCCGAGCCGGCGTGGTAACCTGAGCCATGGCCGTCGCTCGAGATGCTGTCCAGTCGCCGGACGCCGAACGGCGGTTCTTGCTCACGGGCGTGCCCTGGCCGACGTACGTGTCGCTGCGCGACACCCTCGAAAGCTCGCGCGTTCAGATGACATACCTCGCCGGTAGTCTCGAGCTGATGAGCCCGTCGAAGCTGCACGAGGAGGAGAGCAAGCTGATCGCGCGCCTGCTCGAAGCGTGGGCCGAAGAGCACGATGTCGACCTGCGCGGGTTCAAGAGCACGACGTTCAAGAGCGAGACGCAGGTGCGCGGCGCGGAGCCCGACGAGTGCTACACGATCGGCCCGATCGCGGCAGACGGCCTGCCTCAGATCGCGATCGAGGTCATCGTCTCGAGTCCGCTACTCGACAAGCTCGAGGTCTACGCGGGCCTCGGAGTCGCCGAGGTCTGGATCTGGCACAGCCCGTCGCGCAACTTCGCGGTGCATCGGCTCCTCGGCGGGCGGTGCGAGGCAATCGCGGCGAGTCACGTGTTGCCGGCGCTCGATCTGGGCCTGCTCGCCTCGTTCGTGCGCAGCGGCGAGAACCAGACCGCGCTCGTGAAGAGCTATCGCGCCGCGCTGCGCGCCTGACGCGTCGGCGGAGCCGCTGAGTCTGCGTATCCCGATCGGGATACATTTCGCATAGTAAGCGCCAGGCGCGGACTACGGTTCAACCACTTGCTGGATTTGCATCCCGATCGGGATAGAATGACCGATATGCCGGCTCGCCCGAAGCCTCGCGCTCGCAAGAAGCCGAGCAAACATCCCGATCGGGATAACCCGATCGGCGCCTTCGTCCGCCAGCGCCGGCGCGGCGAGCGGGTCTCGCAACGCGCGCTCGCCGAGATCGCCGGCGTCGGGCCACGCGTGGTGTGGGAGCTCGAGCACGGCAAGCCGACGATGCGAATGGACGTCGTCAACGCGGTGCTCGCGGTGTTCGGAAAGAGGCTCGATGTCGCGGAGGCCCCCCGTCCCGAGATCGATGAATGAAGCGGCGACGCGGCATCATCCGACTCGCCGGCGAGCGCGTCGGGATCCTGGAGGAGACCGCCGAGGGCAGCCGCTTCACGTACGACGCAGGCTGGCTCGCTCGCGGCGACGCGCTACCGATCTCCCTCACGATGCCGCTGCGCGAGGCGCCCTACGACAGCGGCGGGCTACATCCGTTCTTCGAGAACCTGCTGCCCGAAGGCTGGCTGCTGGAGCTGTCCACGACGAAGCTGAAGATTCCCAAGGATGATGCGTTCGGTCTGTTGCTCGCCACCTGCGCGGACTGCATCGGCGCCGTCGAGGTCCGTCCGCTCGACGAAGGTGAGCGGTGAGCGTCTGCTGGGCGTGCTTGCGGCCGGTCGACGGCGACGACCGCTACCACGCCCGTTGCCTGCGTGAGCTATTCGGGGTCACGAAGGTACCCGCGATCGACGTCGAGCTCGCGAAGCTGCACACGCTCGCGCTCGCGATGGTCGGCTACACGTCGCTC